>JAYTHP010000224.1:0-8600 GCA_043732485.1 Oligoflexia bacterium | reverse complement strand
GCCTTGAGCTAACGGACAGCTCCTGGAAGGTGACTTTTGAGTTGGCCGCCATCACCTTGAAGGTGCCAATAAAACAGTTCACCAGCGCGGCGTTAAAGAGATCCTCCGGGCTAGAGCGTCCGCCTGGTCCATGGAACTCAGGGGGGATGGAAACAGCAATCTCCTGTTGAAAGGATACTTGGGTGGTCCAATGAAACTCCACGCCGGCTTGCGCGCTTGAGACTGATTGAAATTCAATAGGATACTGTGTCATGAGGAGCTCCCCGATGCCGCCTTGGATTTCTGCTTTTTTGTGGTTTTTTGAGTGGATGAGGCTGGCTGAGCGGAAGCGGTCGGTCGCTTCTGGGCTGCCCGGATACGCCCTAAATGACAGCGCTCAGCACGCTGCGGTAAGTAGGGTCTGACGGTGGCAAAAAGAGAATAGCCAATGGACATCACCAGATGCGGGAGCGGCTTTTTGGCAAGCTTGGCGCAGCTAGCAAATCGCGGCAACACTTCCCAGATAGCAATAAAGGCGTCAGGGCCGGTTTTAAGCTCCCCTTGCTGGGTCTTGACATGCATCACTTGATGGACATGTTTTGGATCGAGTCCTTCTGCGGCGGCATCAAACTCAGGATCCATGATGTCACAAAAGCGAATCTGCCCACTGCCGGGTTGCTTGTAATAGTACTGCATTTCCCGGGAGCAGAGATGACAAAGTCCGTCGTAGTAGACGGTTAAAGCGTGGGTTGTTTGTGTGGACTTCATGAGGGGGGTGGCCTCCTTAAAGGGGTGGGGTGGTGGTGTTGGGTGGTGAGGACCTAAGGTCAGCTGCGGCTCGGGGGGTCACAAAACCACAAAACGAAAGCGTCGTGAGCGGTTAGCAAATCATAACTTTGCGTGATAAAATTACTGACTAGAAACAAGTCGCTTGCTTGCAGGCTCATTTGGCTTTTTTAAGAGCAGATTTGACCCACTTTTGCAGTGCATTTTTTTAAGGCTTGAATCAACTCTTGCATAAATGAGCTGCCAGCACAAGCAAAAAGCGCCTCAGTAGAGGGGGGGAGGGCTGAGCCCCTGTCACCTCGCGTGGCGGCTTCTTGACTGCAGGCGTGGGAGGAGAAAGACTTTTGAGTGGGGTGGGGTGAGATCATCGTGCAAGGTCAGATCGCCTGGCCCTCGCTTGAAGCGGCCTTTGCGGAAGCGACGAGCTGCTTCGCGGTTCGTCTCAGCGTCAGGTCTGTCTTCAAACAATCGCTGCGCCGCTAGCGTCTTCAGTTCGCTCAGGTTTGCCAGTTCGGCGCCTAAGGTCTCGGCTTGCAGGGGATCAAAGGCATTCGTGCCGTGGGAACCGCCAATCACCAAAGTTTTTAAGCGTGCTCTGGAGCCGATGGCTTGGAAAAGTTTTAGGCCCTCTTCGCCGTTACCGCCAGAAAAGCCATTGTCAGGGAGATCAAGGCCTTCCAGCGCGGGCAGCTGTAAGAGTGCGGCCACCAGTTCTGGGATCGCAGGGTCGCCAAGCTCGTTGCCTTGTAAGCCTAAGAATTTGAGTCGGGTTAGTTTTGCGATTGGTCTGAGCAGTTTTTGGCTTTCTTCGGGCGATTTTTCCTCAAAGTAGAAAGAGGCATAGTTCCCCAGATCTAAATACTCGAGCTGATGGAGCTGTTGCAGGGAGCGAGCTAAGTCTTTCACGAGGCTAAAACTGATCCAGTTGCCGTCTAAGTCTCAGTGCTCCAGCTGTTTTAGTCGGCTAATCGTCCTCAAGACTGAAACCGAGTAATTGGTGTGCACTTCCTCAGACGTGGAAGAGTCAGAGGCCTCATTGTCGTCGTCGGGGCTCAGCGAATAGTCATTGTGTGCGAGGTTGAGAAACTTGAGCTTCTTGAGTCGCACTAAGGCTTGAGCAAAAAGCAGGGCGTCTTCCGAGTGCTTTTCCTCAATGACGATGACTCTCGCGATATTTAAGTGCTCAAGCTGTTTCAAGTGAGGTAGCAGCCGGGGCTTAAAGCGTGCAAGCCTGAGCGACTCAAGCGCACGTTGGCGAGATTAAGCGATTTTAGGCGGATTGGCAAAAACTCGATTAAATCATGCTTAAACTCCAGGCACGAGAGGTCGAGCGACTGAACCTGACTCAACAACCCTGCTTCCGGCTGCAATAGCTCCATCCACTGCGGCTCTGTCAGCTGGTCGCGCCTGTGCGAAGCGTTGCAGCTTGGGCAGGCACTAAAGGCCTGGTTTTGCCCAAAGCTAATCACCCGGGAGGTATGGTCCAGGTAACGCTTGATGGTTTGCCGCAGCTCCTGCTTGAGTTGTGCAAGCTGCAGCAGTTCCTGGGTTGAGAGCTGGTCGAGTTTGGCAACTGTGAGCTCGGCTGCGGTATCGTCAGTGACTCCGTCGACCGCAAGAGCGCTCCCGCAAGGATACACATCACTCTGTAACTTGAAGCATTTAAAAAGTAGGTCTTTGGTACGTGAACTACCCTCTGTAAAGAAAAACGTAAATTTTTTTTAGGGAAAAGCTAGGCCGCCTAGGGTTGGCTACTCAGTTTCTCTGCCAGGACTGCGGTCAAAGCGGGGGCTCTCGAGGCCCGCTTGACTGACCTCGCTTAGGAGTGGGTGATCGGTGGTTTTTCTGCAGGTGTTTGAAGGCGGATAACTCATGGATATTAAGATCTATTATTTGATTTCTTTTGAAGACAAGTGTTCTGAAGAGGAGAACTTTGGCCCCAGATTTTCGGGGATCGCAGGGCGCACTGGGGGGCCTGCTTTAGGGGCAGGTCGTGAGTCCTTGAGCGGTTTTGTACCATCGATGATGGCTCCCCGCGGTCACCGAAGCAAGCAAGAGTAGCCAGACAGTGGTCTCTTCGTCGTGGCGTTCGGTCTTTTTTGGGCTTGAAGGGTTCGAGCGAGTCTCTCAGACCTGCAGCGACCTTCAGCGAACGTGCTGCCAGTCGTTCAAGCCTTCGCTTTCGCGAAATCGTCGCAAGAGTAGGGTAAAAAAAGTTTTGTTTCAGGGTTTTGTGGTGAGCTGGTTGGTCTCAGGCCTAATTCAAAGACTTGCCAAAGCAATTTCCATCATTCAGGCTATTATCTCCTTGCTGGGGAGCGTGATGATGCAGTTGCCTGCGATCGGCTTGGCTCCGAGTCGATTATCGGAGGACTCACTGCGCGTGCTCATGATCACCTCATTGAACAGGCGTTCTGCCGGATAGGGCTCCTAGCGCCGGATCAAATGAAGACTAAAGACCGATTTTTTGAGGTGTCTATGTAAAAAAACCAAAATCCCCATCTCAGTATTGCAGATCACAAAACGTTGAGAATCACAAATGTTGAGCGCACGCTGATTGAGGCCTTGAAGTACTTCTCGAAAGTGGGTTTGATGACCGCACCCTGCGGGCCACAAGAACTACTCTCAGCGCGAGTCTTCCGGAATGGACAGAAACGGAATGGACAGAAAATCCTGAGACAAGTAAAGGCTCCTTGGCTTTGAGCGTCTTAGAGACCGTTACTGGGAAGTAATCCTCCCAGAAGGGCAGGCCACCTGACTGGACCCGGAAGACTCCGGGCTTTGCCTGCGCAGTTGAGAAGCTCGAGACTGAGCGGCTCCGCGCTTGGGGTGGGGGCTAATCAGGCGCGAAACAAGGATGGCGGAGAGGGAGAGATTCGAACTCTCGAGACGGTTTCCCGTCTGCTCGCTTTCGAGGCGAGTACCTTCGGCCACTCGGTCACCTCTCCAATTTGTGTGTCTGAAACGCGCCAGATGAGATCAAGGCAATCAAAGAAAACAAGCTCGCGCCAATGAACGTCAAACGCTCAAGGGGGGGGTGCGCTTTGATGCTGTTCTTACGGCCTTGACCATTAACACGAATCAGTTGCTAAACAAAGCCTTCTTTCCTTGGCCTTTTTTCCTCAAGGAGTCAGGGGTGAGGCAAACAAGGAGCGTTGCCTGACGCTCGGGTGGGAAGTGAACTGATTCGGGGTGGTGGGGCCAGAGGATGAAGATGAAGATGAAGAGGTGGAGGAGGGTGAGGCGAGCCCTTGATCTTCTAGGCTAAGCTCACAGTCAAAGAGCAGTTCGTTGTCAGCATCCTCATCGCTCGGCTTTTCAGCAGGCTCGTTCCAGTCGTTTTCCGGGGCTTGCGCTTGTGGCGCAATTGGGTGGGCCACCCGGAAGATCCATCGTTGACCTAGGCGGCGCTGCTCTGCGCTTATTAAGTCCAGTTTTAAGCGGGTGTTGGTGGCTGCCGCGGGTAGGATCAAGGTGGTGGCTGTCGATTCCGCGGCGAGTTCCTGCCTGAGACGCCGCGAAAACGAGAGCGAAAAAAACTGATTGCCGCCCCGTCGCCGTTCCTCTAGCTCTTTTTGTGAAAGCGGTGGGTTGGGGGTGGTGGGAGGAGATAGCTCGCAGTGAAGCAGCAAGGGTTCAGCGGGAGGGCCTTGATGTTCCGGAATCACCAGTAAAGGAAACGCGAAGCGAGCTTCCGGAGTGGTCATCATAGCCATAGCCGGCGGGAGCAAGTAGGGGGGTAATAACGAAAGAAGTGGAAATAGAAGCGTTGCGGTGGCTAGCGGGGCTGCAAAGCGTACCCTTTCGTTGGAGCTTGGCTGGGAGGCTGGGGAGAAGTTGGGGGTGGGGTTTTTGAAGGAAGCCTGGGCGTTTTTACTGCGAAACATCATCCCTTCAGTTTAACAGTGGAGAGATTCTGAGGTCAAATGAATTCAAAATGACTTTTTCCAAAAAATTCGAAAATTTCAGGGGAGCGTGGGGCTAGCCAAAGAGGGCAGGGGGGGGGTGTTGGCTCAGGGCAGCGGTCAGTCGATTGCTGCAACGCAGGGAGCTTTGGGGAGAGGCTGCCGTCTGCTGCGGCCTTAGTTCCGTGGGCGACAGAGCGCGCAAGGACGCTTGAAAGTTTTTTAAGCCGTTGACTTCTTGCGGTTGCTTGTTAGAGTAAACGTCTACATGCGCGTTAAAAGACTAGAAATTCAGGGCTTTAAGTCCTTCAAAGACAAGACCATTATTCATTTTGATCACACCATTACCGGGATTGTGGGGCCTAACGGCTGTGGTAAATCGAACATCGTGGACGCTTTTTTTTGGGTGATGGGTGAGCAATCGTATAAGCATATGCGCGGCAACAGCAGCAGTGACTTAATTTTTAACGGCAGCTCGAAATACGCTCCTTTAGGCTTAGCCGAAGCCACCCTGGTTTTAGAGACCGGAGCGCATGATTTGACGGCAGCACCGAGTGCCGCCAGTATCCACGACGTGCCTTTTACCCCGCAAAGTAAGGAAATTTCCGTCACCCGTAGGCTTTATCGCTCGGGAGAGGGGGAGTATCTGATTAACGGGGTGACGGCTCGTTTGAAGGATATTCAAGAGCTTTTCATGGATACCGGGGTGGGTGCTAAGGGTTACTCGGTGATTGAGCAGGGGCAGATCGGGAAAATTGTCAATGCCAAGCCGGAAGAGCGCCGTTTGCTGATCGAAGAGGCAGCCGGGATTGCCAAGTATAAGGCCCGTAAAAAAGAGTCGCTGAAAAAAATGGAAGCCACTCAAGACAACATGGCGCGCTTGAATGACATTTTGAAGGAAATTGAGAAGAACATGGGCTCGCTGGAGCGCCAAGCGCAAAAAGCCATTCTTTATCAAAAGTATCGCCAGGAGTTAACCGCACAGGAGTTGGCCTGGGGGCGGCGCAAGTTTTTGGCGCTGAGCCAGAAGTTTGTGCAATTAGAGTCGCTCAAGCTGCAGTGGGATCAAGACTGGGCTCAGTTGCGCTCGGAGTTAAGTCGGGCCGATAATTTGATGGAGCGCGATCAAATCGAGTCATTGACGCTCAGTAAGGAAATTGAAGCGCGGCAGGGCAAGCTGCAAGATGACATGGATCATTTGTTCCAGGTGAAGAGCCAGTTGGAGTTAGCTAGGCGACGCAAGGGGGATTTAGCCTCCCAGCAGCAAGTGTGGCAGGATGAAAAAAGTGAGTTAGAAGAGGCTATGGAGGCTGCGCAAGAGCAGTTGCAAGCGGTCAGTGAAGGCTTAGAAGAGGTCGAAGAGCGTTTTGAGCAGGTGGCGACAAGTGCAGGCGTGCTCAGTGATCGCACGCAGCAGCAAGAGAGTGATTATCGGCAATTGCGGTTGACGGTTGAGCAAAGCAAAAAAGCTCGGGCCCAAGACGGGCAGCAGCTCGTGCAACTTTCCTCGCAACTGGCAGCCTCCTCGAGTCGCGCCGAGGTGGCCCGAGAGCGCAGTCAGGAGCTGGCGGGTCAGCAGGAGTTGCAGCAGGAAAAGGTCAGTGCCATTGCTAGTGAGATTTTGCGCGATCAGGAGCGCTTAAGCGAGATTGAGGAGCAGCAAAGTTTGGGTCGGACGCAGCGTGAGGCGCAAGCGGCCTTGATCCAAACGCAGGAAGGGCTGGCGCAGCTTTTGGAGCGTGAGTTGCAGCAAAAACGGATGCTGGCCGCTCAGTTACAGACCCGCATGCAAAGCTTGGAGGAGATGAATCAAGCGCACGAGGGCATGGGGGATGCCTCCAAAGCGCTGTTGGCTTGGGCCAAGTCGCAAGAGGGTAGCGGCGGTGTTGGTGGTAGCGAAGAATCGCAGGTTTTGACGCTTGCTGATTGCTTAGAGATGACGCCAGGCTATGAAACGCCCTTACAGGCGTGGCTGGAAAGTCAACCGGAGCAGCTGCTGGCGCTGCGGCAACTGCCGCTTGCGCCTGTGATGCAAGACATTCAGGCTCAGGCCTTAGGTCGGGTCGGGGTCACCGTCGCGCTGCCGCTTGCGGCACAGGCACCCAGACAGGGTGTGAGTCTTGAGCAGGCCAGTGCCATTTTAAGTCGTCTAGGGGTGAAGGTGTTGGGTCCTTTGCAAGCGGGGGTGGCAGGCGTGAAGCATCATCCTGCGGTGCAGCTTTGGGTGCAAGAGACCTTTGCGCAGGTGATTTTGGTGGAATCACTGTTGACGCTTGAACAGTGGATGGACAGTGAGGAGCTGCGGGCGTTGACCTCGTGGGCGATGGTGGATCAAGCGGGCTTGGTGGTGAAGCTGGTGGGAGCCCAAAGCGCTCAGGGGATTGCTCAAGGGGTTGGCCAGGGCTTTATCATGATCCGCGGCGGCAGCTTAGGCGTTTCAGGCGCTGTGGGAGCCCTCAAGCGCAAGGTCCAGATTCAAACGCTCACCGCCGAGTGGACGCAAGTGCAACAGCAAGTCAGCGCCGTTGAGGCTTCCTGCGAGGAGGCTTTGCAGCAAGTCGAGTGCTTGGCGGCGAGCAGTGAGCAGCAGCAGGGCATTTTGCGCGATTTGGAGATGGAATTAGCCGGCTTGAAGCGTGATTTGCATCAAAAAGCCAGGATTTCCCAGGAAGGGCAAAAACTGCAAGCGGACTCCTTAAAAGAATGGCAATCGCATCAGGCCTTCTTGAGTCTCGCGCAGCAGGAGCAAGAGAGGCTCCAGCATGAATTAGACGAACTGCAAGAGCGACAAGCTAAAGAGGCTGATTGGCTGGCCAATCAAGAAAGCTTGTTGCTGGAGGCGGAAGAGAGCTTAAACGAGCAGCGCCAGGAGTTGCAAGGGTTGAAGATTCAAGAAGCCGAGTTGCGTGAGAAAAAAGTGGCGATGCAAAAAGAGCTTGCAGGTATGAATTCGGTTTTGCAGGATCGCAAGCGCCGCTGCTTAGACTTAGAAACCGCGTTGCATCGCTCACAGGATCAAAACTGCAATCAAGAGGCGCAAGAAAGTGAGCTTGCGGCGCAAGTCGAGCGCTGGGTGGCCGAGTTAGGGGCTGCAAAAGAGCAGCAGGCTGAGCTTAAAAACCAGTTCGAGCAGGTGAGTGCTCGGGTCAACCAGGCCATGGCACAGACCAAAGACCTCAGGCAAAAAGCCGAGCAAAAGCAAACGCAAACCCAGGCCTATGCTTTGGAGCTGGAAAAGTTGACTCAAGAAATCAACTACTTAGTGGTCAACTTAGAGGAAAAATACGGCAAGGGCTGTCTACTTCAAGCAGGGCCCACGGGTGACAGCGAGAGTGACAGCGCCAACGTCAACGCTCGGCCTGAAGACGCAGCCGCCGAGGAGTGGACACAAGAAGTCGAATTGACCCTGATTGAGGGGATTGAGCGTTTGCGAGAGCGCTTGAAGCGCTTAGGGGAAGTTAACTTGCTCGCCATTGAGGAGTATGAGAGCGCAAAAGAGCGTTTCCAAAAGTTACAATCGGAGCGAGTGGATTTGGAAACTTCCTTGAAGAATCTGGAAGCAGCCATTGAGCATATTAATCAAACCTCGGCGGTTCGCTTTCAAAAAGCCTTTGACGCGATTGCCGAGCGGTTTGAAAAGCTCTTTCCGGTGGTTTTTGGCGGCGGCACGGCCAAAATGTCGCTGTTGTTTGCTGAAGGATCCACGGACGTGCTGGAAGCCGGAGTAGACATTCTGGCGCAGCCACCGGGTAAGAAAATTTCCAACATGACCTTGCTCTCAGGGGGAGAAAAGGCTTTAACCGCGGTCTCGCTGATTTTTGCGATCTTCATGGTCAAGCCGTCGCCGTTTTGTGTCCTCGATGAAGTCGATGCGCCGCTTGATGACGCAAACATTGGGAAATTTAACGCACTTTTAAAAGAGATTTCCGT
>JAYTHP010000223.1:0-2590 GCA_043732485.1 Oligoflexia bacterium | reverse complement strand
AAATATTAGAAAAAAGGAAAGAATTCTACCAGCAGCTAAAAATGAAACATCCTCTACGCTGGTCAAAAAACCACAGAAACTGGGACTTAATTAAATCCGTCAAATTAAACTTCTTGAAAATTTCCACCCCGTAAGCTAGTCCAGATAAATTCAGTTGATGCGACAACTATCCTGAAAGTCACCGCTACCTCTAACAAACGAAACGAGCCTCCCAGCAGCGACCTCCACTGCGCAGCTACAGTACCCCTCAATGAATACTGATGTCTTGTAAATGAGCATCCCCAACCGCTTCCGCCCCACTCGCCTCAGCCATCCCGCGAACACCCCCGCTACCGTTTCCTTCAGCTGCTTCGGGGGCTAAATGCTTCCTGCGCTTGGCACTGTTCATGAATTGCGGCAACCGGGCCTGATTCAAAAACTCCACCCGCTCCCAAGCACCAGCCTGCTGCGCTAGTTTTTCTTGCAACGCTTGTCGCTCGTCTTCATAAAAATCAGAGTCCATCACGCTTAAAAAAATAATCGCATTCCAGAGAAATTGACTTCGCAACGCTTTTTGACTGATCACCTCGCGGATCGGCTGCAAATAGAGCTGCGCGGAGAGCGTCTCAATAAAGCGCTGATTCAGTTCATCCACGCGAACCGTAAGCACGCTAAAGCTTTGACCTAAAACCCAGGGCTGATCGCCTAACTCGACTCGCCCCTTCCAGTCGTCAGCCTGCTTCTCACCGGTATGTGGAATCTGCTCTGCCAAATAAGCATCCAAGCCCAGGGAAATCACACACGACCGCAAGCCTCTCACGGCGGTGATCAGCGCTTCTTGCAGCGGGAGGGCTAAGGCCAGAAACTTTAAATTACCTTGCATCCACGGCGCCACTGTTTGGCCTGCACACCAGGAGGAATGGGGTTGATGAACTTTGAGCCAACCTGCAAGCGCGCAGGCGAAGACCGCTTGGCTATAGCCATACAGCTTGAAGCGCTGCTTGATCTGACCCAACACCTGCTCACGGTCCCGGCCACTGATTGAAAAGTAGTAAGGCTTACACGCTCCTGGCTTAGCATCGACATCCGATCGGTACTGGCAAAGTGGCCAATAGGGCTCAGCAAAACCATACGGCTGACACTCAAAGCGCCCATTAATGCGAATGATTTCCTGCTTCACCTCCAGCGACTCATCATCGCCGCAGTAGGCTAAATCCTGAGAAGAAATCGCCGTTACGCACATCTCAGGCAACACTAAATTCACCGTCACGGGGACGGTAGCCAGAACTGACGGCTGCCCAAGCGTCAAGACGAAGGACAGCAGGAGCAGTGTAAACGTCGCTGTCCTTCGGTGCAGACGTTTCCTACTCCAAGAAACTATCGGGATCCGAGCACGGGTGAGTGCCTGGTGATAGGGGATGCAGTAGCTAGTCTCAAGCTCAGAATAGTCTTGGCTAAGAGCGCTTTTGTCGCTTGGGTCATTGATCGTGTCAGGGGTTGTCGCAACTTGAGGCATGAAAGGCTCACTCCTTTAAATTGATGAGAGAGTAAAATCAGGGGAAACCGCGGGGGCAAAAACCTTGAGCCTCCATCGGAACAGAGCCCTGCGCGCTCCTCCCAACCGACGCTCCCCCCCCAGGCCGCCCGGGCGCTTGCCACAAGCACATCGTTGATTGCTGATGCTGATGCTAATTACTCATAAGCCCTCATAAGAACGATGCTGGCTAGCAAGGACCGCTTCAAGGGAAAAAAATGCAGCAACGAGGAACAAAACCTAGAGCTTGGGGGGCTTTCCTTGCCAATGACAGATTCGATGGCGAACAGCAAGTGAAAAAAATCTAACCCGATCTGCCGACGCAGGCTCACAAGCGCTTTAATTTTTTCATGAAAATAAGATTTTAAGTAGACTTTCAGGCGCAAGCGACCCAAACACACTTTTTTCAAGTGCCTGTCTCCCCCCCCCTGTCCCTGATCTACATGCGAAAGACGGCAAACTGGGTGTCAGGAATCGGGGCATGATAGACCACCGACAAGGCACGCGCCAGGACCGAGCGTGTTTGGGTCGGCAAAATCACGCCGTCATCCCACAAGTGCGCCGTACTGTAGGTTGCGCTGCTTTCCTCGGCAAACTGCTTTAAAAGGGGCGCTTTTAAGGCCTCAAGCTGTTGCGGACTCAAGGCTTGCGTGGCGGGTTTGCCAGCCTTCATCTGGGCATACACCCCTGCCGCCTGCTCGCCCCCCATCACCGCAATGCGCGCCTGTGGCCACATCCACAAAAAGCGCGGGGAAAAGGCCCGACCGCACATCCCGTAATTGCCCGCCCCGAAACTCCCCCCCATGATCACCGTGAATTTAGGCACCGCTGCATTGGCCACCGCAGCCACCATCTTCGCGCCATGCTTGGCAATGCCGCCGCGCTCATAACTCTTTCCGACCATGAAGCCTGCGACGTTTTGTAAAAAGAGAAGGGGGATTTTGCGCTTGGCACAAATTTGAATAAAGTGGGCGGCCTTTTGTGCGCTTTCACTGAGCAAGACCCCGTTATTGGCTAAAATACCCACCGGATAACCCCAAATATGACTCCAGCCACAAACGAGGGTCGGACCAAACA
>JAYTHP010000222.1:0-23430 GCA_043732485.1 Oligoflexia bacterium | reverse complement strand
AAGCAGCGGAAGTGCGCAATGGCGCAGGAGCAAGGGCGCGGGAAAGAACAGAGTGTCCCTCTCACGAGGGTCTGCGCTTGGCCGCGGCGATCAAAGAGTGAGTAGAGAGCAAGTGTGTGTGTGTGTGTGCATGAAAGAAAAGGAAAAAACATGATGGACATGAATGAGCGCAGAAATCAGGGTGACGCAGGTTTAGGAATGAGTCAAAAAAACAAAGCTATTGATTTGGCTGTGCAAGCGATTGAAAAGCAGTTCGGTAAGGGGTCAATCATGCGGCTTGGGCTGACTGAGAATTTAGTTGCCCACGACGTGGCTGCGATTCCCACGGGTTCCTTGAGCTTGGACCTTGCACTCGGGATTGGGGGTTATCCTCGTGGCCGCATCATCGAGATTTACGGACCGGAGTCCTCCGGGAAAACCACCCTGACGCTGCACGCGATTGCTGAAGCGCAAAAGCAAGGGGGGGTGGCCGCTTTCGTGGACGCCGAGCATGCGCTGGATGTCACTTACGCCCGTAAACTGGGAGTCAGAACTGATGATTTGCTGATCTCACAACCGGACACCGGTGAGCAGGCGTTAGAGATCGTTGACATGCTGGTGCGCTCTGGGGGTATTGATATTTTGGTGATCGATTCGGTGGCGGCGTTGGTGCCACGCGCTGAAATTGAAGGCGATATGGGGGATTCCCATATGGGGTTGCAAGCCAGGCTGATGAGTCAAGCCTTGCGCAAGCTGACGGGAACGATTAGCCGCAGTAAGACCTTAGTGGTGTTCGTTAACCAAATGAGAATGAAAATTGGTGTGATGTTTGGTAACCCAGAAACCACCACCGGGGGTAACGCTTTGAAGTTTTATGCCTCAGTGCGTCTCGATATTCGCCGTATTGCTGCCTTAAAGGACGGCGAAAACGTGATTGGGAATCGTACGCGGGTGAAGGTGGTCAAAAATAAAATGGCGCCTCCTTTTAAGGAAGTGGAGTTTGATATCATTTACGGTGAAGGGATTTCCAAGGAAGGCGACTTGCTGGATTTAGCGGCTTCCTTGAGCGTGATTGATAAGAGCGGCACCTGGTATACTTACAAGCAAGAGCGCATTGGACAGGGTCGAGAAAACGCTCGCAATTACCTCAAAGAGCATTCGCATCACCTCCAGACCATTCGGGATGAAGTGCTGAAGAAAACAGGGATCGTCACTCATCCCGGACAAACCAGCGCGCAGGCTCCTGCGGGGCAAGACGGTCGTGAAGGGTTGATGGTAGCGCCGGAAATGCTGACGGCCGCACAGGCCAAAGGGGCGGCTGTTTCCTCGTCGGCTGCGGGGGCAGCAGGCGGGAAAAAGACTTCCGCATAGCCCGCAAGCTCTGGTCTGAAGGAGTCGATAGGTTGTAACACAAAAGGCCCTCATGCGTTGGTTTTTTAGCCACGCATGAGGGCCTTTTGTGTTACCTGTTTCTAGGGTGGGGCTGTGGGAGGCGGTGTGTGCGTATATGCGTCGACTTGAGCTAAGGTCTATTTTGTCCTCCCCTCTCCTGATTTACCCCCCCCCTACTCACTCACTCACTCACTCGTCTTTTTTGGGAGTTTCCTGCTCTGGGGTGAAAGGTTCAGTAGAGGAGAGGGTTGAAGTAAAATCTCAGCAAACGGCGCAAACAAGTATTGCCTTTCAGGGGTAAGCGCGGAATAGTAATAACTTTTCTTGCTTATTTTGCGTCACAAGGGAAAATATTTTGATGGCTCAGTTGCTTGTTTCCCGGTCAGTTTTTTTCTCAGGAGTAGCAATGGCAGCGGCAAGAGTCGCTCGCTTCAGGGCTGCCGCTCAAGCGCTCACCGGGGCGGTGCTTTCATCGCAAGCAGGTCTTTGCTGGCGTCGATACAAACCCACTTTGGCTAGGAGTGTGTCGGTGGTGTTTGCGTTAGGTTGCCAGCAGGGGGTGGGTGCTTGGCAAGCGCACGCGGGGGTGTTTTGGTCTGGGCAGCAACCGGCACAGCCAGCACCCACCCCAGCGCTCACCCCAGCGCTCAGTGTTACCGGCGTTTTTCCTGCGATCACCGAGGGCTGGCTGGATACTTTGCCTAATCAGGAATGTCTTTACCTTCCGGAAAGTATCTGGGCGCGGACGCAAAAGCGGGAAGTTTTTTTGCAGATTCAGCACGAGTTACGACAGTTTACCGGTCCGATGGTCATTCAAGATCGCTTCATCAGCGGGCGGGAGATGCGTTTTTTATTCGGCAGCCACGGTCTCTTAGCGGGCGCAAAACGGCTGCGCCTGGTCCATTGCGCCATTGAAGTGGGAGCGCTCAAATACCTGCCCACTGAGCTGGAAGAGTTGAGTCTTGAGCAATCGTGGGCCTCCGTGAGCTATCATCTCGTTGAGGATAAAGCCAGTATCGCCCAGAGTTTCTTGGAGGTGCTCCGCGGAGGGGTGGGTGCGCACGCTCGCTTTGCGCACCTGACGCATTTGAATTTGACTGCTTCCCGGCTGACGCGAGGGCACTTGGTGCGCTTGTTGGACACGCCGTTTTTGCCCAGCCTGGTGGAGCTGAATGTGAGTGGCAACTATTCGGCGCAGGGCTTACGACCGGGGGTGATTCAAGATTTCTTGCTCAGGCGGGAGTGGCCAAACTTTAAAGCGCAAATTTTTGATCAAGAAGCGAGTTTTTTGTGGCCCTAAGCTCCCCCTTGAGGGCTGACGCCTGAAGCGCTCAAGATAAAGAGCTGGGGTGTTGTCCAGCTGATTTTTTGCTTCCAAGCAAGCTCAGGCCGGTTGCGCCTGGGTCACAAAGTCACGCACCTTGAGAATCAGCTTGGTGGGAGCAAGGTCCTTCCGGATCAAGCCTAGTGCCCGGGTTCCCTGAGGGATCTGGTCCTCGGCGCTGTAAAAAACAAATGGCGTTTTTTCGATCAGCTCCGGGCGAAGTCGCTCGAGCTCGGCAAAAAGCTCAAGTCCTGAGATTGGCCCCATCTTTAAGTCGAGTAAAATGAGTGTCAGCGCTGGCACCTCCTGCAATGTGGCTAAGGCGTCTTGCAGATTGCAGCCTGAGAGGACTTGATAGCCTTCCCGTTCGAGAATAATTTTGGTTAAAAAGAGAAAGTCGAGATTATCGTCCAGCACTAAGAGTACTGGGGCCGCTTGGTTGAGGGCGCTTTGAGTCCTCGCTCGAGGCGTTGGGTTGACCCAAGGTGTTTGCTCCTGAGGGGCCTGATGCTCTGGGTGCACCGAATGCAGAGCATACGGGAGCACAGAGAGGCTGGAATTTTGGAAGAGAATCTCTTTTTTGGGGTGCTTCAAGTCTTAAATTTCTTTTTCGTGTTGACGGGCTTCGCGCGGCGTAAAAAGGCTGGAAGTTGCTTTTTTTTGGCACCTTAAAATTTTTTAACCGGCCAAATCATATCTGCATTTAGATAAAGAAGCAAATAAAAAAAATAGATTTTCAGCTTTTTTTGAAAAAGTAAAAAAAGCTAACCCGCAAAAAGCTAAAGCAAGGCCCCCTTCTGCTGTTTTGCGGGTTTCCTCCTCGAGCGAAGCACTAAGCCTTGGCGCACCAAACTCTGTTGCTCAAAAATCCCGCCCCTGCTCAAGGGTGCGCTCCTGAGACAAAAAAGTGCCCCTGAAGAGGCAACTGGGGGGCTCGTTGTTTGAGGGTGGGGGGTGAGGGGGCGGGGCGATTTTTAGCGCCTTGCAAATTGATCGCAATTTTTGCTGCAATTATGTTATTTTTCCGCGATGAAATCCCATGAGATTCGCGCTTCCTTTCTTAAGTTTTTCCAGGCTCATCAGCATACTTGGGTGCCTAGTTCCTCGTTAGTGCCAGAGAATGATCCCAGTCTTTTGTTTACCAATGCTGGGATGGTGCAATTTAAGGAAAGTTTTTTAGGGTCTCAGGTTCGTCCCTTTGTTCGGGCAACCAGTGTGCAAAAGTGTTTGCGGGCTGGGGGCAAGCACAATGACCTAGAAAACGTTGGTTTTACGGCCAGACATCATACTTTTTTTGAAATGATGGGCAATTTTTCCTTTGGCGATTACTTCAAAAAAGAGGCCATTGCTTTGGCTTGGAAGTTTGTGACGCAGGAGCTGAAGATCCCGACTGAAAACTTGCATGTGACGGTTTTTGAGAGCGATCAGGAGGCGGCTCAGTTGTGGCATGAGCAAGAAGGCGTACCCTTGGATCGTATCCATCGCTTCGGGGAAAAAGACAATTTTTGGAGCATGGGGGATGCGGGGCCCTGCGGGCCTTGCACTGAGATTTTCATCGATCGTGGCCCTGCTCATGGTTGCAAGCAGGCGAGCTGTCAGATGGGGTGCTCGTGTGATCGCTTTTTAGAGTTCTGGAACCTGGTTTTTATGCAGTATGATCGTGCCAGTGACGGCAGTCTCAAAGACTTGCCGAAGCCTTCGGTGGACACCGGAGCGGGGCTTGAGCGGATCGCGGCGATTTTACAAGGGGTAGAGTCGAATTATGAAACTGACCTTTTTGTCGGCTTGATTCAGCAAATTGAGCACCTTTTGCAAGGCAGAACCGCTAAAAAGCAGGGAGTGGCTGGAGGCGGCAGCGACCTGAGTCTGAAAGACGCGGAGCAAGCGAAGGCACAGCTGCATGGACAGCTTAATGAAAGAACCGTCGCCTTGCGAGTCATTGCCGATCACTCGCGCGCGATTGCATTTCTCCTGAGCGACGGCGTCAGGCCCTCCAACGAGGGGCGCGGTTACGTGTTAAGGCGTATTTTGAGGCGCGCTATTCGCTATGGTAAGAAAATTGGCTTTCTCGAGCCTTTTTTGCATGAAACGATCCCTTTTGTGGTGGCGGCCATGGCTGAGGTCTACCCTGAGCTTGAGCGTCAGCAGGCGGCCATGAGGCAGGTGGTTTTAGCAGAAGAAGAGCAGTTTTTTGTCACCTTGGAGCGTGGCTTAGAGCTTTTGCGGCAGGAATTTGTGACTTTGGGGAGCCAAACGATCCTGCCTGGCGCGGTGGCCTTTAAACTTTACGACACCTATGGGTTTCCTTTCGATTTAACGGTCCTGCTGTGTGCTGAAAAAAACCTCCAGGTGGATGAAGCCGGCTTTGAGGCCTGTATGAACGAGCAGCAGGCCCTCTCCCGCAGTCACTGGAAAGGGGGGGCTGCCGCAGGCGGTAACGATCGGGGCTCTGAGGTTGCGGTTTACCAAACGTGCTTTGAGCGCCTCCAGGCAGCCAACCAGACGCCGCGTTTTGTGGGGTATCAGGAGCTAGAAGTGGCAGCGAGCCCTTGTCTGGCGCTCTTTCAAGAGCAGCAGCCGTCTGGATTGGTGGCGGTTGAAGCGGTTGCGGCGGGAGGAGACGGGAAGAGCGTGCGTGTGAACGCCATTTTTCTTGAAACGCCGTTTTACGGGGAAAGCGGCGGCCAGTTGGCCGATCGTGGCGACATCTTGCAGGTTCAAGACGGTGATTTCGTCTTGCAGGCGGTGGTGGAGGAGGTCTTTAAGCCATTACCGGAGTTAACCGTGGTGCGGTTGCAGGTGCAGCAAGGAGCCCTGCGCGTCGGGCTAAGCTATCGCCAGCGGGTGGAAAAGCCCAGACGGGCTGCGTTAACGCGAGCCCACACAGCCACCCATTTGCTGCAAGCGGTTTTACAGCAAGTCTTAGGTGCTCACGTCAAGCAAGCCGGTTCTTGGGTGGGGGTGGATCTTTTGCGCTTTGATTTTAGCCATTTTCAAGCCCTAAGTGAGGAAGTGTTGCAAGAGGTGGAAGCGCGGATGAATCACCTGATCTGGCAAGCGCTTGCGGTGAAAAAAGTGGTTTTGCCCAAAAGCGAGGCGCTTGCCACCGGTGCGATAGCGTTTTTTGGTGAAAAATATGGCGATCAAGTCCGCGTGGTGTCAGTCGGTGAGGTGTCGACCGAGTTTTGTGGGGGAACCCATGTGGATGCTTCCTCGCAGATTCACCTTTTTAAGATTGAGCAAGAAAACGGGGTCTCAGCCGGGGTGCGCCGCATCGTGGCTTCCACCTCGCAGCAGGCCTGGCAGTTTTTAAAGCAAAGTCAGGAGACTTTGCAGCAGATGCAAGAGACCTTGCAAGTCTCCAAGTGGCAAGACTTGGTTGCCAAGGTGGAGAAGATGAAGCTCAATGAGCGCGACTTAAGGAGTCAGTTGGGGCAAATGCAGGCGTTTAAGACGCAAGCGGAAGCGTTGGAGCTGTTAAAGCAGGCTACAGGGAGCTGGCTTGTGGCTGAGTGCCCGACTGAGGCTGCAGGCGTGCAAAAATTAAGGGAATTAGCAAGCGTACTCTTACAAAAACAGCCCAAGTTATGGGTGGTTTTGGGGATGCGGAACTTTGAGCCGGGCAAGGTGGCGCTGCTGGTGGCACGAGGGGCTGAGGCTTCAGTGGGGGGTAAGTCGGCTTCGGCTAAAGATTTATTGACCCACTTGTTGCCTGCGGTGCGGGGTAAAGGCGGTGGGAAGGCGGATGTTGCGCAAGGCATTGGTGCGGATCCTGAGGGTTTGCCGGCTGCCTTGGAGTCGGCACGGCTTTGGTTGGCCTAAAACGCGCGCTCACCGCCGGGGTGGGTGATTTTTGAGGTTTGCGGGCGGTGGGCGCGGTGTTGTGTGGGGTTGCAATTGAGGTTTGAAAGAAAAAAAGTATGAATTGGCAGCAGTTATTCCGACGGAAAAGTCTTGCACAAATGAACGAGGAGGCAGCCATCCAAGACCAACCCCAGCACAGTCTGAAGCGGGTCTTGGGCTTCGGGGATTTAACCGTTTTAAGTATTGCCGCGATTTTAGGCGCGGGAATTTTCTCCACCATCGGCAATGCGGCGGCTTCCGGGGGTCCGGCGGTGGTCTTTTTGTTCGTTTTTACCGCCATTGCCTGTGGTTTTTGTGCGCTGTGTTATGCGGAGTTTGCCTCGATGATTCCGCTTGCAGGCTCAGCTTACACCTACGCTTATGCTTCTTTCGGGGAGCTCGTGGCTTGGATCATTGGTTGGGATTTACTCCTGGAGTATGCCATTGGTGACATTGCTATTGCCATTTCCTGGAGTCAATACCTGAGCGGATTACTTGCCGCGCACGGTTGGCAGATCCCTTCCTATTTTAGCATGGACGCCTTGAGCGCCTACCGCGGCTTTCAAGCGGTGCAAGGAGCAGCGGGACTGGCCAGTCAGGCCTCCCTTGATCCGCTTTTCGTGCGGGGGTATGAGGCTTGGACGCAAGCACCGCGGTTGGCTGGGGTGCCTTTGGTGTGCGATTTACCGGCTTTAGTAGTGATTAGCTTGGTCACGGCGGTTGTTTTTTTCGGGATGGAAGAATCAAAAAAATGGTCGCGCTGGCTTGTGGCGCTTAAGATGACCATTCTCGCGGTGGTGATCGTGGTGGGCGCTATTTATGTCAATCCGCAGCACTGGTTGCCGTTTGCGCCGCACGGGTTGAGTGGGGTTTTAAAGGGAGTTTCAAGCGTTTTTTTCGCCTACATTGGCTTTGATGCGATTGCCACCACGGCTGAGGAATGCAAAAATCCGCAACGCGATTTGCCGCGCGCGATGATTTTCTCGCTGCTGATTTGCACCGTGCTCTACGTGGCGTTGGCTTTGATTTTAACCGGTCTCGTCGATTCTTCCAAGCTCGCCATTGGCGATCCATTGGCTTACGTCTTTGGCCCGCAAGGACTGAATATGCCGTGGATGTTTTCCTTAGTGGGGGTGGGCGCCTTAATTGCGCTTTCGACCGTGTTGCTGGTGTTTCAGTTGGGGCAAACCCGGATTTGGATGGTGATGAGTCGGGATGGCCTGCTTCCAGGCTTTTTTTGCCAGTTGCATCCTCGTTACCGCACTCCTTGGATTGCTACCCTGGTGGCGGGTTGTTTGGTGGCGGTGCCGTCGCTGTTTTTGAATTTAACGGAAGTCACCGATTTAAATAGTATCGGTACGCTCTTTGCCTTCATGATTGTTTGTGCGGGATCGTTACAACTTGGGCATCAGGGGCAAGGGTCCGGTCAGTTTGCCAGAAAATTTCGGGTCCCCTACGTCAATTCCCGTTATCTTTTCCCCCCCTTAACCCTTGCGGTCTTAGTCTATGGTTGTTGCTTTAAGCTTCCGGCCAGTTCGGAGTGGTCGCAGGCGACTTGGGGCGAGAGGCTCACGGCGCTCCCCAGCCTAGTTTTTGCCATTGAAATGATCGTTTTAACCGGTTTTAGCATCACCCGGCAATTCTCGCTGATTCCGCTTTTAGGTCTCACGAGCTGCAGTTATCTCATGACCGAGCTGGGGATTAAGAATTGGATTCGCTTTGCCGTTTGGCTGCTGTTGGGCGGCTTGATTTATGCCCGCTATGGCTTTCGCTCCAGTAAATTGGCGGTGCGTCAAAAGACCCCCCCCCAGATAAGTCTATAGACTAGGCAAATTTAGCCGATAGAAAGTCAAAGCCCTTTGCAAAGGACGGTGTTGGGTGCTTGCAGAAAAAAGGGGAATCTCCAAAGCTTGAGGTGTTTGACCGATGGATCGCTTGCAACTGAAATGCTTGGCCTTTACCTCCGACCTGATCTTGCGTCTAGCGGGTCTTTTTCGTGGGCCTAGCGCTTACAGATTGAGGCTTGGGTGTCTAGCAGTAGGGGCTTGCTGGTTAGGCTTGCACTCAGCCGGTGCGCAAGAGACCTACTCGGTGTACCAGGTTTCTCGTCGCCTCGCGCTTTACCCGCGTCAAAAAATTGAGCCTGATTACTTTGTGAACTTAGGGACCCTGCAAGGAGCCCATTTAGGCTCGATTTTGGTCGTTTATCGCCGCTTGCCGATGTATCAGCTCATGAAAGAGCAAGTTTACCGTGACCTGAGTTTTCCGATTGCCACCCTCAGGGTGATTCATGCCGAAAGCTCGGCTTCCGTGGCGCGCCTTGAGAAAATGGGCCTGCCGTCGCAAACCCCAGGCATTGAGCCTTGGGCGATCATGATGGGCGATGAAGTCAGGCTGCCCTTGCAGCAAAAAGGGCGCTTGGCTGAGGGCGATTAGTAGAGAGAGAGAGAGAGAGCTGCCGCGCGGGTCATCCCCCTCCTTGCTCCCTATACCGGCGAGAATAGAAATACAGTTTTCTGCAAACCTTCCCAAAAAATGCGTCACTCAAGACCCGACTCAGTTTTTTTTGTGGATTCTACTTCCTTCCCTTGAATTTTAAGGTTAACTTAAGGCTAACAACGTTTTTTTACTTTTCGAAGGGAGAAATTTCTTATGTCACTCAACAGTTCAAATGGTTTCCAAACTCCTCTACAGCATCCGATTCGCACAATAAGCTTTGGCCAAAAAGGGTCCCTGTCGCAGTTTGCACTTGCTAGTCTTTTAATGCTTGCAGTCAGTTGCAGCTCTGCTCCGAAGAAAGAGGTCGATGGCTTGCCTGGCACCGACACGCCGCCTGCTGCTGACACCGCAGCGAACTCCGACATGAAGGGCAAGGACATGGATAAGAGCGGTCTTCATCTCCAGACGGTTCATTTCCCTTATGATTCCGCTGTTTTAAATGAAGAAGAAAAAAGCGTGATGCAAGACAATGCCAGTCAATTGAAGGCCCATCCAGAAGTGGCCGTGCAGATTGAAGGCCACTGCGATCAACGCGGCGGCGTTCAGTACAACTTAGCCTTGGGCGAAAAGCGCGCTGAGACGATGAAACGCTTGCTGGTGGATTTAGGCGTTAAAGCCAAAAAAATGACGGTGATTAGTTTTGGGAAAGAAAAGCCAGTAGATTCAGAAATGAATGAAGAAGGTTATTCCAAAAATCGCCGCGCTGAGTTCGTGGTCATGACGGGTGACGGTCAAAGCTAGAAAATCCTCCTAAGGACTGGCTTTGTGACTGACTGAGGCACTCATGCAGGGGCTCATGATAGGACTTCTGTAGGGACTTCTGTAAAAATAGAATAAGTGCGCGTGGTGCAAGCAAGCTTTAACGTTCACGCTAGGCCACGCGTTCGTCAGGCTTCGCTTCCTAGGCCTCGTTTGCTCCCTCAAGTCCTTACTCTTGAGGGGTGAAGCGGGCGCGGTGGGGACTCCGAAGCAACAATCAGTAGCCTAAGGCGTTAAAGGAGTTGACCTTTGGCAAGGGGTCTGGGGCTTTCCTGAGGTGTTCCCGTGGACTCCTGCCGTTTCTTGGCATCAGGTCCGAATTTAGGTCAAAAACAGCTACGGACAAGAGGTTTTTTAAGTGACGAGGTTTTTTAAGTGACTATGACTCATTCATTTCCGAGAAAAAGTAAAAACCCCGTTATCCTTGGGCTTGCTGTCGCGGGTATGCTGGCTAGCTGCTCAGCTTTGGTCACCCGACCGGTGCAAGAAATGTCCGATACGTTAGCGGCCATCCGGGCGGCGCGGGAGGTGCAAGCCGACGTTCTTGCGCCTGAGCTCTACCGACAGGCCAACGAGTGGCTCTTTAAGGCACGTCAGAGCTATAAGATCAAGGAGTTTCAGTCGGCCTTTGACTCCGCGGCTCGCTCTCGTAAGCTTGCGGAAGAAGCCGAGTATGAGGCGCTGTTAAGTGGTGGCAATCGGCAGCAGGCCCCAGGCGGGGATCCTTTAAACGGCACCTCGATGAGCTCGGATCAGTCCCAAGCGGCAAGCGCCTCAACAGGCGGAAGCGGTAGAGGGGCGGTTCGCGGCGTAGGCGGCGGTGTGGCGCATGCGAAACCCTACGATTACCCTGGTCCCGAGGCAACTCCTGCGGAAGCTTACCAGGAACGCAAGGCTGGCGAAGAGCAGGCAGCCGCAGCAGCACAGCAGGCGCAAGCTCAGGCGGCAGCGCAAGGAGGAGTGCAGCAGCCGGCAGCGGCAGCAGCGCCGTCGTCGTCGTCATCAGGATCAGGCAATCAGTTTACGTTGATCCCGCAGAAGTCGAAGTAAGCGAGTCAGGCTGCGATTGCTGCAAGGCGGAGAAGGCTCCTTCGTTGAGCGCGTTGAAGGCGAAAAAATGAGTGACCTCAGAAAGAGTTCAAGGACTTCGGTCTTAGTCTTTTTGGGCAAAACAGCTTGCAGCAAGAAAGCGCTAGCACGAATACGCTAAAAAGTCACGCTTTGTTATGCTTCAGGGTGCCTCTAACAACGCGCTGCCATGTCGCACCAAACGGCTGGCAGCGACGGCAGCGTGCGGGAAGAAAAAAAGAAAGGTAAGTACACACAAAATTATGCAAGTTATTAAGGGTTACAAGCGCGGGGGCTATTTCCCGCTATTGGTGGGTTGTTGGGCGCTCAGTTTCACTTCTGCCTGTTTAAAGACGCGCACGCAGTTGCGCGAGGATGCTGAAGACCCGGTGCCTGCGCTCCAGCCGCAAAAAGTGGCTCCGGTTTCCGAGGTGCATCCGATCGCAGGCGGCGGCTACGCGCTCGATGAGGTGAAATCTGAGATGACTCGGATGGCAGGACGGCTTGACGAGCTGGAGCGCGCGGGGCGGGACAGTAGCTTGAAGAAGGAAAAAGCTGAGGGACTGAAGGAGCTGGAGGTTAAGGTGGCAGGGCTTGAGCAGCAGTTGTTAACCCTTGAGGCCAATTTCCTGCAGTTACAGCAACTCCAGTTACAGCAGCAACTGCAACAGCAGAAGAGGCCACAAACTGCAGGCGAGCTTGAAGCCTTTTTCCATGAGGGCGTGCGTGAGTCAAAGCAGAAGCATTGGGGGCGTGCTGTGGAGGGCTTGACGAGTTATTTAGACTCCGGGCAGGCCGTGCATGCCGAGGAGGCCTCCTTCTTGCGCGCGGAGAGCTATTTCCATTTAAAGGAGTACAAGAAAGCGGTGCTGGACTTTAAGAAGTTCCCTGAGAAGTGGAAGCACTCGAAGCGGGTGCCTGAGGCCGTTTTTCAAATTGGTAATTGCTTTGCTGCCTTGAAATTGAAAGAGGATGCCAAGAGTTTTTATCATCAAGTCACCGAACAATTCCCCAAGTCGCCTTTCGCTCAGCTGGCGCGACTGAAGTTGCAAAAATAATTTCCTCAGGCGACGTGCTTGCGCCTAACCTTTGCTCACTCAGCGCTCGCGCAGCGGCTAGCCAAAAAAAATGAGGCGTAAGCTCTGGAGTAAGAGAGCTTAAGAGAGACCCCGTGAGTGCAAGAAAGTCCGTGATACGCCCCGCGGCTGGGTGAGGCAGACTTCGTGAGAGCGCGAGAAAGACGAAAAAAAATGATCAAAAACAATCAGTCGCAAAAAATCGAGGGGGTGGACCTAAACCGTGGGTGGGTCTGGATGAGTCTCAGATGAGTGACCAGCCTCAACTCATTTTAGGGATCGAAAGCTCGTGTGACGAATGCAGTGCGGCCGTGGTCCAGGTGGCGCCTTTCCAGAGCGCCCAGATCCTCGGCCAGGCCACTCACTCCCAGATTGCCTTGCATCAGCCGTATGGCGGCGTGGTGCCTGAGATCGCCTCGCGCAATCATCTGGAGACGATTCAAGCGATGATCGATGAGGCTTTGCGTCAGGCGGGAGTTCGGCCGGAGCAACTGGCGGCTGTGGCCGTGACCAATCGGCCGGGGCTGGTGGGAGCGTTGCTGGTGGGAGTCAGTGTGGCTAAGGCTTTTGCCTATGTTTTTGCTAAACCGCTGATTGCCGTGCATCACTTGGAAGGGCATTTGTGCTCGCTGTTTTTAACGGAGCAACAGTCTTTGCGCGCGGAGATTGCTTGGCCGTTGCTCGTGCTGATGGTTTCAGGCGGGCATACGCAGTTGTATGAGATCCGTCAGCCGCCGGAGCACTGGCCGCTTGAGGTGTTAGCCGAATCGCTTTTGGGGCAATCGCGGGATGATGCAGCAGGCGAGGCCTTTGATAAGACTGCAAAAATGTTGGGCTTTCCTTACCCAGGCGGCGCCTGGATTGAGAAAACCGCGCAAGGCGGCGATCCCGCGCGCTTTGCCTTTCCGCGAGCGCTTGCGGGGCGACAAACTCTCGACTTTTCCTTTAGTGGCTTAAAAACCGCCGTCTCCCTGCAAGTGGCGCAGTTACGACAGGCGAATACCCTTGCGGCCGCCCTACCCGATTTGTGTGCTTCCTTGCAAGAGGCGATTGTGGATGCGCTGTGGCATAAAATTGAGCAAGCCTACCAGCGTTCTCCTTTTGGTGCGCTTGCGGTGGTGGGCGGAGTTGCAGCAAACCAGCGACTGCGGGAGCGCCTGGCGCAGGGGTGTCAACGTTTAGGGGTGCGCCAGGCTGTTTTAGCGCCAGAGTTAAAATTTTGTACCGATAACGCTGCGATGATCGCCGCAGCGGGAGGCTTTCGTTTACAGCAAGGGAATTTTCTGAGGCCGCTTGAGTACCTGCAGCTGAATGCGACCCCCAACCCCGCGCGCCCCCGCAGGCCAACGGTTGCGGCGGCAAGGCGATGAACGCGCAGCGTTACCGCCAGGGCATGGGGCAGCACTTTTTAACCAATCCAGCCTGGTTGTCGCAAGTCGTGGCAGCGGCGCTCAGCGGCTGGCAAGAGGCAACGGCGGCGGGTCAGGGTGGCGGTGCTGGGGGGAGCGTGCTTGAGATTGGTCCGGGCCGCGGTGCGCTCACTCGCCCCTTGTGGCAAGCGGTGGCAAGTCACCGCCCGGAATTAGCCCATTTTTTGTTGGTTGAGAAAGATCAACGCCTGGGTGAGGGCTGGCGGGTGGAGTGTACCTTAAAGAATCTGGCGCAAGCGGTAGGTGGGACCCAGTACGAGACGCTGGTGGCTGATTTCTTGGATTTAAAAGTTGAGCAGTGGCTCTTGGCTGAGCCGGTTTTTGTGGTTTCCAATTTGCCGTACGCTTCGGCAACGGCGATCCTCAAGCAGTTGAGCATGCAGTGGGGGAGTGTGAGTGGCATGGTGTTGATGTTTCAAAAAGAGGTAGCTGAGCGCATCGTGGCTGGGGCCGGAACCAAGAGCCGCGGCGTCATGTCGCTTTGGGTGCAGAATTTTTGGTCGGTGGAGGTGGTGCTTGACGTGCCGCCGCAAGCGTTTTCGCCGCCACCGCAGGTGGATTCCCAGGTGGTGCGCTTTCTCCCCCGTGTGGCTCCCCGCATTGCGCTCGCAGGTGGGAGTCGGGGGGCGGAGGGTCAGTTGTGGCAGCGGTTCTTGGAGGCGGCGTTTCAGGCGAAGCGCAAAATGCTGCGCTCGGTCTTTCGGGGTCCGTTTTTTGCGGCTTTAGGCGGCGTGCAGTTGTTGGAGCGCAGTGGGATTGAGGGTTCCTTGCGGGCTGAGGCTTTGACTTGGGATCAGTGGGAGGCACTTTTTGGGGAGGTGAAGTCCGCGCATGGGACGAAATAAAAAAAATGATCAAGTTTTACAACCGACGGCGCTGACTCAAGAGTGGGGGGACTGCCTGGGGCGGCGTTGGTGTTGGGGTGAGTCCTTGGTGCTTGCGCTGGTCTTGCTGAGCGGGGGAAGCGGGGCTGCTGAGGCTAATGTCTCTGACGCCTACGGCTTGGGCTCGCGCATGACGGCGCTTGCAAACGCCGGGGTGGCGCTCGCCACGCAGGAATTTGCGGCGCATTATAACCCGGCTGCTTTGTCTTGGGGGCGGGACTTGCAAACCCAGATGGGGGTGGGGTTGCTTGCCGCACAACCGCAGTTTCAAGCGATTTCCGGGGTGGTGACGCAAAACACCTACACCAGCGATTCGGTGAAGCAGGGTGCGGTGGATACCAACTATCAAGCGACCTTGGGACTGAGCCTGGGGGTGAAACGGCAAGTGATTCCCCAGTTCTTTCACTTGTCGCTGGGGGCCGTGGCTTACGTGCCACAACACAATCTGGCTTATTTTGACAGTGGTGAAACTTTTTTGCCCGAGTACGTCTTGTATCGCTCACGCTTGGAGCGGCCGCAGTTTCAAGTAGGGATGGGGGTTGATTTGGGGCAAGGCGTGCACGTTGGGGTGGGGGTGCAAGCGTCGTTCACCCTCAATACCTCGGCTACCTTGTATCTGAATACCCAAAAACAAACGGTCTCAACCCTGCGTTTTGCCTCAAGCTTAGCCCCGCAATGGGTGCCCTCGCTGGGCGTGCTGTATCAGGTGTCAGAATCTTCCAACGCAACTCTAGCGAAGCTACCCCTGACGCTTGGTGTGCAGCTGCGGGCTGCGGCTGCGGCTTCCAATTACATGAAGCTTGCTTCAGCCTCAGGCCTGCTCGGTCCTTTGCCTTACATTGATCTAGGCTTCATCGTCAATTCTGCGCTGTTTTACGATCCCCTGACGCTTGAGCTGGGGCTTGCGTGGGAGCAAGCGCCGGGGAGTCATTTGGTTTTGCAAGCCGATTTTCAAGCCTGGAATGCTTACCAAGTGCCTGCGCTCGTGATTTCCCAAGGCTCGCTTGACAGTGCTCCCTCGGAGGGAGCGTTGACGATTGCGCCGGGGGTGATGCCACCCTTTCGCTTCCAGAATTTATGGATTCCTCGGGTGGCTGAAGAAATTCAACTGACTTCTGAGTTGGTGTTACGCTTAGGCTATGCCTACCGGGGCAGCTTTTTGCAATCCTCGGCAAGCGAGGTGGGCAATTACCTCGATCCGCCCAAACACATGTTGCAAGCCGGATTGGGGTTTACCTTGGGTCGGCTCTGGGGTCTGGACTGCGACTGGCGGCTAGATTTAAGCATCTTTTATCACGCCTTAGTCACCCAAACCATCACCAAAACCCCAGGCAACGAGGTCGGTAATCTCACTGAAGAGAAAATCGGCGCCCCTGGCTATCAAGCAGGCGGACGGGTCTGGGGTGCGGGGGTATCCGTCGCGTTTGGCTTTTAAAAGCGTCTCTGGCGATCTTCTGACGATCTTGTGACCAGTGACCGCTGGCCTGGGGGGGGTGGGGAGCATTTGTGATTACGCCAAAGGAGTGTTAGACTCAAATCAGCCATGTCACAAGAAAGCGACCGCAAAAAAACCCAAAGCTTGATTGCCTCTAACCCTAGCGCCTATGCCAACTACCAGATTTTAGAGGTGGTGGAAGCAGGCCTGGTGCTCACCGGGACCGAGGTCAAGAGTTTACGGGCCCATTCACCGCAAATTCGCGAGGCGTTCGTTAGTATCGATCAAAGTGGACCGCAGCGGCGGCTTGAGGCCTGGCTTGTCCAAATGAACATCGCCCCTTACTCGCATGGCAATCGCTGGAACCACGGCGCCGATCGCAAGCGCAAGTTACTCTTAAATCGAAAACAAGTCACTCAGCTTTTCGCGGCTATTCAGCAGCAAGGCATGACGGTGATTCCTACGCGGCTGTACTTTCGCAAAGGCTGGGTCAAAGTGGAGTTAGGCTTAGGCAAGGGCAAGAAGAACTTTGATAAGCGCGAGGATTTGAAGAAGAAAGTGGCCGACCGGGAGATTAAGCGAGTGTTCAAGCAAAGCGGCGCACCCAAGTCCCCGAAGTAACCGAGCGCTGGAGCTCGCAAAAATAACATCGCTTTTATTTGCTTTTTCACAAAAAAGCGCTTAGTCTAAAAAGTCAATATTCACTGCAAGCAGACCCCCCCTACCCAAGCTAAAGGAGTTTTCATGGCGCGAGTTACGATTGAAGATTGTCTCCATAACGTAGAAAACATGTATGAATTGGTGCACTTAGCCACCAAGAGAACGCGCCAGTTGTCTCGTGGGGCCGAGCCGCTCGTGAAGCAAAAAAATCGTATCGTGGTGACTGCCTTGCGCGAAATTGCGGCAGGCCGTGTGGTTCCTGCAGCAAGACCGCTGCCAGAAGCGGGCGCCGATGACTTATCCGCGCTGACGAATTAGACAGACTGGGGGCGGCGGAGGGTTTCGCCTTACGCTGCAAGCTCTTGTCTGCGGTTGCAGACTGCGTGCGCTCAGAAGTTAGCGGTTAGCGCAAAGTTGCAAAGCTTTTGTTCTTTTAGAGCTTGTCAGACCCCTGACGGAAGCTTTCTTTTCCCTTGACCGACAAAAAATCCGCAAACTAGGTGAGCGCAGCTCTCTCCGCCGCCATGGGTCTTTCACGCTAAACCTGCGGTGACCCTTCCGGGGGTGGTTTCACAAGAAAGCACACCTTCTCGCACCGTTGAGGGCGAGTACGCTCGAGCAGCACGTATTACGCCGCCTCCTTCATGCCCACTCATTCGTGGGGCGTTGGCCCCAAAGCAGCAGCGATGCGACAAGGAGCGGGGTGGGTGTGTAAACGAGCTGAAGAGGGCACCTTACTCTCCCGAGCGTGCATTTAAAATCTAGACCTTAAATCTAAAAGATTGTATCTGTCAATTGAGTACAGAAACTCCTTCGCGCAACAAGTTTGTTATATTCCACCCACTTGCCTCCTCTTTTTGCGGCCTCATTCCCACTGACACGAACACCGCCCCCCGGGGAAGGGTTTCGTGTAGGGGGGGGCGAAGGGGGGCTCCAGCGGGTGGGACGTGACAAAGTCTAGGTTTGCCGCGCTCGTTGTTTGCGAAGCTCAGGAGTTTTTCTGAGGCCGCTTTTGCCGAGCTTTTTCCCCTGCTTACTCTTTGCCGCTTCTTCCTCAGGCTCAAGCGTTAGCGCAAAGACCTCCTCGACGTGCTGGACAAAGTGCAGTTTGATGCCTTGGTAGGCGTAAGCTGGCACTTCGCTCAGATCCTTCTGGTTAAGGCTGGGGAGAATGAGAGTTTGCAGTCCAGCACGCTTAGCTGCCAGGATTTTTTCTTTGATCCCTCCGACCGGAAGCACTTTGCCAATCAGTGAGAGTTCCCCGGTCATGCCCAAACGCCCTTTGACCTTGCGCCCGGTCATCAAGGAGTAAAGCGCCGTGGCAAGCGTGATGCCGGCTGAGGGGCCGTCCTTCGGGACGGCCCCTGCTGGGATGTGCAAGTGCAAGTCGGTTTCTTTGAAGAAGCTTGCTGAGAACTTCTCTTGCTGGTGGTGATCTTGCTCAGACAGTTTTTTCTTGACGTAACTCCACGCTAGGGTGGCACTTTCCGTCATCACCTCGCCCATTTGCCCGGTAAGCTTGAGTGTGCCGCTGCCGGGAAACGATGAGGCCTCAATAAAGAGAATTTCTCCGCCTGCCGTGGTCCAAGCTAAGCCGATAGCCACCCCGGGTGAGACAATGCGCTCTGAGACTTCGTTGTAAAAGCGCTTGGGGCCTAACCACTGCTGAAGGTCTTTGGCGTGAATGCGAATGGGGGTGATTTTTTTGCGGGGATGGGCATCCTGCTGCATCACCACTGTTCTTGCAGCCTTGCGGGCAATGCGGTTAATCAGCTTTTGTAAGGAGCGTAAGCCAGGCTCCCTGGCGTAATCGAGCATCATCAGGCGCAACGCCTGTTTCTCGAAGATCAGTTGTTTGGGGAGTAAGCCGCAGGCTGCAATTTCCTGGGGGATGATGAAGCGGGCGGTAATGTCTTCCTTCTCCTCCAGCGTATAGCCTGGTAATTCAATCAACTCCATGCGATCTAACAGCGGCCCGGGGATCGAGTCGGTGGTGTTGGCAGTGGTGATGAAAAGGATCTTCGATAAGTCAAAGGGGACGTCCAGATAGTGATCTAAAAAGCTATGGTTTTGCTCAGGATCTAAGACTTCAAGCAAAGCGCTGGCTGGATCCCCTTGATAGCTTTGTCCAAGCTTGTCGATTTCATCTAACATGAGCACACAGTTTTTGGTGCCAGCCCGCTTGATTCCTTGGATCACTTTCCCTGGCATGGCTGCGACATAGGTGCGGCGATGGCCTTTGATCTCGGCTTCATCGCGCATGCCGCCCAAGGAGAAGCGAAAGAATTCGCGCTGCAAGGTCTTGGCAATCGAGCGCCCCAGCGAGGTTTTCCCTACCCCAGGCGGTCCTACCAAGCAGATGATGGAGCCTTTGGGATCTGCTTTTAGTTTTCTGACGGCTAGAAACTCTAAAATACGATCCTTGACTTTTTCTAACCCATAATGGGCTTCGTTGAGCAGGAGCGCCGCCCGCTTCAAATCCAGCTGATCAAGCGATTCCCGGCTCCACGGTAAGCTCACGAGCGTTTCCAGGTAGTTGCGGGTGATGTTGTACTCAGGGGAGTTCTCTGAGAGCGCTTCAAACTTCTCGAGTTCCTCAAGCGCTACTTGCTTGACCTCAGGCGTCATGCCAGCAGCCTCAATCCGCTCAGCTAGGCTTTTGCGGCCTTGCTCTTTGCCTTTGTGTTCTTGATCAAGCTCCCTGCGGATGGTCTTGAGTTGCTCCTTCAGGAAGAACTCGCGCTGCATCTTGGTAAGCTTGGTGTTAACCTCCTCGTTGATCTTCTTTTGCAAGTCCGCCACATCTTGCTCACGCCTGAGATGAATCAGGAGCTTCTCAAAGCGCGCTTTCACCGACAGGGTCTCTAAATAGTCTTGGGCATCATTTTTTGGCAAAGCCAGCGCAAAAGCGATTAAATCTGCCACCGAGCCTGAGCCAGGTGCGTTCATCATCGCAAGGCGCATTTCCTCGGTAAAAAAAGGATTCGATTCCGACAGCTTCTTAACATGGCTCATCACCGAGCGCGTTAAGGCATCCATTTCGTTGGATTTCTCCAGCACGTCTTCTAAGTACTCCGCTTCACAGACTAAATAAGGCTTTTTGGAGATCATTTGGCGATTACGAAAGCGCTTGATGCTGTGGACTAATAAATTGACCGAGCCGTCAGGCATTTTTAAGCGCTTGAGGATCTTCACCACCACGCCTGAGAGGTATAAGTCTTCTGGTTGAATCTGATCTAAAGCACTCGTAGAGCCGTCGCGAATTAAAACTAAGCCAATCATCCGCTGACGGTTGATCGCCTCTTCGATCATCGCAATCAAGCGAGGTTGGGAGACAAATAAGGGCGCAAGCAAGGAGGGAAAGACCACCGGCGGGTGAACGGGTAATAGAAACAAATTGGGAGGCAACTGCAACCCAGGCACCACGAGACTGGTCGAGCGTGATACTTCGGCCGCGAGGGTTATTTTATTTTTCTTGCGGGCGGGGCGCGAAGTCGCCTCTTGAGCGTCGTCTGCAGGAGGATCTTGTGAGCGTTGAGAGTCATCTGCCATAATCTCTTTAACGATGGTGATGAAATTGTCTTTGGCAACTCATTTTTTTGGGGATTGCTCGGTACCAGGAGGCCCAAGCAGGTGCGGGGAGCCTAGGGCGTGGCAGCCGCCGGCGTCTCACTTGAGGTAACCAGCCAAGCGGTTTCAATTTGGCTGAGCCACTCGGCCCCGCGCGAGGAGTCGACGTCAGCCGCAGGAAGCGGTTGGTAGCCCGCTGAGCTGCCATCAGCGTTGAGCCCTTCCACTTCCTCGCACGAGCTGACGGTGACTTGCACGCCGCCTAAGGTTTTCTCAGCGGTGATTTGGTAGAGGAAGCGGTTTTGCAGCCGGATACGCTGCACGGTGCCTGCGTGTTGCGTCACAATCGCTTGCTCGCGTGATTGTCCGTAGGTCCAATCGGTTTCAAGCGAGCACCGGCTGCGGCGCTTCAGCTCCAAGGGGTTGGCCTCGCTGGGGTCACGACGGGTCACTTTATAGGGGCTAGCCACCGTTTCAATGGCATGCCAGAGGGCGGGTAGCTCGGCGCCTGCAAAAAACTTTGCAGGGCTCAAGTGGGCGTAGGCTAAGCTTTGGATCTTGGGCGCGCTGCTGCAATGGGTAAGGCTCACAGTGAGGCCAAAAGTCAGCAGGAGTAGGGTTTTTTTAGGGGTCTGTTGTCGTCGCAGAATCATGCCTAGTTTTTACCGTTTTTTCGCGGTGCGGTCTACGGATATCGGCGTGAATGTCGGCGATAATGCGCAGCGGATGGGTGAGCTCAAAGACTTCTACTGCCGAAAACTCTTTTAAGCTCAACGAGAAGGTCCAGCTCAATTCCTCGAGGCGGGGAAAAAGCTCAATGAAAGCAACACTTCCATGGTTAAAAAAGGCTTGGCCCACGGCGTGGGCATTAAACTTCAAAGAAGGTCGCCCCCAGAAGGTAAAGGTGAGCTTTTTCAAGGCATGCTCGATTGCCACTTGATAAAAAGGCGGCCGCTGAATCGCTGGGCTCTCGCCTTGTTTGAAGGCTTCGAGGTCAATGACGATGCGATCAAAGTCGGCGTTCGGCGCGCGCCTGATGTTCACAATGCTGGCTTCGTCGATTGCCTGATCGCCGCCGACCACCGCACCTTCCTTCAAATAGTGCTGGGTTTTTTTGGAGCGCGCAAGCGTGATCCCCGGTTGCCCTTGCAGCGGGTGACTCTCGGCCTGAGCCATCACGCTCAAAAAACTCATCCCCAACGCACAAAACACCAAGCCCGGGCAACGCCAACGCGTCCGGGGGTGGGAGACGGGGTCCAGAGACAAGCTCGGTACTAAGAGGGCTGCGGGGGTAAGCGATTTTTGACTGGTTTTTTGCTGCTTCTGGTAATTCATCGACTTAATCTCTTTCTGCGCGTTCTTTCGCCGTGGTCTTCCTGCAAGCGGCCGCCATTCGTTATCAGGGTTCCAAGGGCATACTCTTAGTTTAGCGGGGAGCAAGTGCGGCTTGCAAGCGCCATTGTGCGAGGCGCCTTGGAAAAATGAATCCTCAGCCTGCGGGTTTTTACCTTAACGGGGCAAAAGAAACCTGAGGAAGAGCAAAAAAGCCCCCAGCAAGGCTAGCCCCATCAGCGTCAACAGGAGGACGGGCCGTGACGAGTCGTCTTTTCCGGCCGTAGTAGTCGGATCGTCTTCACCTGCTGGCAGAGGGGCCGCCGTGGGGAGGGGAGTTGGCGGCACGGGAGAGGGCGGCTTCGTCGCAGCCGGTAAGGCCTGAGGACTAGAGGGGAGGGGGGACTCCGCTGGGGTTAAAAGCAGGGTGCGCACGGCTGCGAGACTGAGGCGCCTGGCTCCTCCGTCCTTTTCGGGCACTTCAATCCAGTCTTGCCCCGAGCTGTCGCGCAGGAGGGGGAATTTGCCTTGCGCCATTCCCAACACGGGGTAGGCTCCGTCGGCAGTTTTTGCACTCAAGAGCACTAAGACGCGCTCGCCGAGCGTAAACTCTGCGGAACCGGGAACGCGGTATTGCACTCCGGCCTTTTCGCCTCCTAGCTCGCGCAAAGTGAGTTGCGGGCTAGCTGCCGCGTCGCCCTTGAGGGGCGACTCCTGGAGCTCCAGCTGCCAATAACTATAAAGACGCTCCTTGCCCTCGGCGTTGAGCCCATACTCTGCGCTTTGGCTACGAATGGTGCCTACCACCACTGCGCGAGCCTCCTGCAATTGCGAGTCCAACGAAGGCGGTGGGCCAAAACTACTGGCCCAAGCCTGTGACCTGTGAGTCAGGGGCCACGTGAGCAGAGGCATCAGGCACAAGAGCAACACGCTAAGCGCCACGGGGGGGAGCAGGGACTGCGAGATTTTCAGGAGCTGAAAAAAAGGCGTTATCCAGGGTGTTAGGCAAGGTCTCATGCTTTGCTATGTTAGGAGATTTTGAGGCAATAGCCACCAAAAATCAGTAAAAAGAGGAGACCTCAGCCAGCCCTCTCCCCTTTGCGGGACCCGCTGCCCTGACGGGGAGGAACTCTTGCATGGGTATTTGAGAGGAGTTTTATGAAAAAATGTACCCTCCTAGGCTTTCTTTGGAGGGTTAGACCTTGTCGCGCGGGAAAAAAACTGCTAGCTTTCTGCAAGCCAACCTTTTATTTTGTGGATCGCTAGCTCAGTTGGTAGAGCAGCTGACTCTTAATCAGCGGGTCGCTGGTTCGATCCCAGCGCGATCCACCAAAGATTTTCAGGGCTTATCGATTTTGCCGATAGGCCCTTTTTTGGTCAGGGACTAGTCAGCTCGGAGTGCTTGCGCACTGTGGGCAGCGCCCTCAACCCAAAAGTCTTCCCTTCCCATTCATTGCTTGAGACGCTTTCCAGTGCAAGACCCTCGAGAGGGGGTCCCCCCAGCTCAAAAGTGAACTCAGGCGTGGAGCGTTTTGGAGCATCTCAGTGAAAGAGGTCGCAGATGATCCCTCTTTTCGGTCGGTTAAAGTCCTTCCGTATTTGGGCACCAGCCTCAGCACTCATTCACGGCATCAAGCGATCCCTATTTCGCGCGCGATTGTCCGCGTTGTTCCCCTTTCGTCGATCTCACGACCCAAGCTCCCACTGAGGCTTGGACCCCTGGCTGTATTCACTGTGAGAGCTTGACTGTGAGACTTAAAAATCAGTTTTTCTTGGCTTTTTGGCGTAAACCCTTCGCAAGGGTTGAGGGTGCAGGGGGAGATAAGAAGCAGATTGTTTCATGACTTCCTCCCTGGATCCACCTGTGACTCTGTCACTCACTGACGGCCACTCGCATCAAGGGTTTTCAGTCGAACTGTCATCCGCCGCACCCCCCCCTCCGCCACTCCTCCGAGCGGGGGAGTAGGTGGTGGGGGGCGGCAACGTGACGTGACGCTTTGTAGGCGCGGTACTCACCGTCAAGGCCTTGGCGCAACCCACTGCGCAATCCAGCATCACCGCTCAGACAGGTAAAGTTAGCTTTCCGTAAAAAAGATTGTTATTCTTTTAGAAGAAGCAGTCAGAAAGTTGCAGTCGCAATTGAATAAATAAAATTCACGGAGGGGTAGAGAGATGATTT
>JAYTHP010000221.1:0-8760 GCA_043732485.1 Oligoflexia bacterium | reverse complement strand
TTGCTCCACGCTCACACACAGCCGCGGACTCACGTTAAGCGTCACACACCAAAGTTAGACAATCACAGCGCCATCGATCTGACTAAACACGTTTCCTTGCGCAGCCCCGCGGTCCATAGCGGTAATCACCGTACGGCTCTTAATATCGACAATCAAAGCGGCCTCAGGCGTCAGAATCAAACCGCTTTCAATCCCCTTTTGCTCAGCCAAATCCACCGCCTGCTGAATCTGCGTCATGCGGGCGGGATCAAAATTAAGTTGACGCTCCTTGAGTCGCTGGGTAGCATGCGCTGAGAACTTTAGCGGTACCTGGATCTGACTCAAAGAGTCTAAAACTTGATCAAAGCCCGGCAAGGAGCTTGCCTCTGACCCGGTAAGCGCCCCTCCCCCCCGCCTTGTTGCGGGAGTCGCCCGCGGAACCGGCAAGGAAGTGACTTGCGGCATTAAAAGCTGGCCGGTATCCGTCCTCATTCCTTACCCGCTAACGTTGCCGGAGCCGTTGCTGCCGTTGCTGCCGCTCCTGCTACCACCGCCGATACCGCCGCCGCCGCCTCTATTTTAATAATTGAACTCATTACCACTTTTTCTGGCTGAGCAGGGTTACCGACTAAAAAGACCGGCTCTGCCCCCTGAAAATTCACCCCCACCACCACGCCTTCGCCTTGGGGATTAAGCTCAAGCGGCAACCCTTTTTGATCCTGCGCTTGCACGCGGTAAAGAAAATGCCCCCCCTTGGCGGGCAAATGATTATTTTGCAACCCGTCCCACACAAAAGTCGTTTCGCCCATGGCATGAGGCCCCATCTCTTTTTCAAAAACCATTTCCCCGGCCTCATTAATGATTTTCAAGTTAAGACTTTCCGCGTTGCGCGGCAACTGAAAGCTCAGCACATCGTTCTCCCCGGCCAAGTGGACAAAACGCTCGCGGTCCAGAGTGACCTTTTTACCAATCATGTGGGTCATGGTCATTTGCTCCAGCGGCTTGTTTTGCTGAGCAAGTTGCTTCATCCCTTGGTTCATGTTTTGTAATTGCTCCACTGAGGTGAACTGCGCAATTTCGCTTGCCATCTGCTCAGCCTTAAACGGATTGGTCGGATCTTGATTTTTCATTTGCGCCACCATCATCCGCAAAAAATCATCCTTCCCTAAAGTCTTTTTAATCTCCCGCAGCGGCGCAGCCCTTTCCCCGTATTTCCCCTGAATCCTCTTCAAGACCTCGCCAAACTGCGGCTCAGTACCTAAAACCTGCGGCGGCTGAGCCTGGGGCGATGAAGGCGCTTGACTCAGTCCTGGCTGCTGCCCAACCTCGCTCACCCCACCACCACCACCTACTGCTGCTGCTAGCGCTCCCGCCTGGGAGCTGTCACGCAGCTGTCCCATCTGCACCGTTGATGGATTGCCTGGAATCATCATAAAAACTCCCTTTCAAAACTCACCCACCTACCCTCACTCACCAACACCACTACCCCTGCCTCAGTGCCCTTCACGCCATCAGATCAATCGACCCTACCGCTTTGGTAGCGGCTGATGCTCCTCGAGTACCCACCCCACCAGCCCCCAGCAAGGACGAGATCCCCGCCCACGCGGCAGCCCTGTTGCCCAGGGTCAGCGCAGCCAAGCCTCCTACTTGCTCAGGAAAACTGCCGCTACTGCCTCCCCTACTACCACCGAGAAACTGCTCTTGCGCGAGGAGGAATGAAGCAGAAGAGCCCTGATTAAGGAAATCGCCACTCCCTGGCTCCCGCCTTGGAGAATTTTGCGGGGAATCAAACGCCTCAGAAGCCTCTGCGGCTGCTTTTTCTTGCTCAAAAATCCCACTTTTGGCTGCAAACTGCGCCTTTTGCTGCTCGCTGTCCGTTAACCACTCCACCTCGCCTAAGGTCAGTTGGCGCTTTCCGAGTTGCGTGCGCAAGGCGTCTAAGCTGTTAGCAATCACCTCTTGCGCCTCAAAGGTCGACGCCTGAATCTGCAGACCCACGTCACGGCCCTTCATTTGTACTTGTAAATTGAGTTCTCCTAAGGAGTGGGGATTCAGTTTTAGCCTGAGCGCGCCGCCACCTTGCTCGATGGCCCGCCTGAGCGCCCCACCCACTTGCAAAAGCCCTTGCGCCGTCAGCGCAAGCGGCAGTTCGCCTGACTCAGACGAACGATAGGCAATGACTTGCGCAGTGATGAGCTCTGGCGTTTTGTCACCCAGGCCTGCTTGCCCCAACCCGCTCCAGGCTTTGCCACCCATGAAAACCCCGTCAACGCCTAGATTTTGATTCACCGCGGCCTCTTCGCCTGCCGCTTGCGAAAACAGCGCCAGAGGATGTTCGTCCTGCAACTCCTTGGACTCCGTGGACTCCTCAGCTTCCCGAGACGACGCCTTACACTCATGAGCAGACTCCTCAAACTGTTCAGACTGTGCCTGCTCGCTTTTTTGCTGCCCCCACGCCTGCAGCGACGGCGGCTGTTGTAAATCTTGCGCTTGCCCCATCGCAAAAGACCCGAATCCAACGCTCTTAGGCAACGCGGGTGGCAGCCCCGCGAGCGCCTTCGCTGCGCTGCCACCCGCGTTGCTGTCCAGGTAAGGCGTGGGGGTAGAGCTTAAAGCCGCAAACTGCTTTTGACGCTCTTGCGCGAAAAGTGGCTTCGAGGCCGTCGCCCGTTGCGCAAGAATTTGGCGGTTTTGCAGGAATTCCTCGCCACTGAGCTCTCCTCGCAACTCCGTCAGTGGCCCTTGCGCGGCTGCCTCAAACTCCACACTACTGCCTGGAAAATTTTCTAAACCCCACTCGCCTTGAGCCTGGAGCTCGCCTAAGGGCTCAGCTCCAATGAAGGCAGCGGTTGCACTGGCGTGAGCAGGAATCCAAGCCGCACCGAGCGATGGAGTTTTATTCGTGAAGCGCTCCTGCTGCTGCTGCTGCACCGAAAAAGCTCCCCGCATTCCCAGCAAGGACGACGCCTCTTTACTAACCCCTGAGCGTGTTTGTGAACTCAGGCCGGCTGGCGATCCCTGCAAGGGCTGAGAAGCAGCTTTAGCCAGATTGAGATCTTCATTAACCTTATCATTAACTTTACCCTTAGCCTCACCATGACCCTCAGTAGCGGTATCAGTAGTAGCAGTAGTAGCAGTAGTGGTAGCGTTCTTCTGCCCCACAAGCGTCGTTTGCCCTACCCCTCCTCTCGCCCCGTCACCACGTTGATCCTCCTCGCCCACCACTGAAGACTGCGCGCTTGCGGCAGGCACTTTTGGCATCCACTGCAAAAGTGCGGCTGCAAAAGCTTCACTCGAAGGATCCACCGGCGACGACGACAATGCCCCTGACGACGCATCCCGTTGCTCCCACTCGTCGAGCCCCTGCACTGCGGCCTTGTGATCAGTGGCTAGCTTCATGGCGCGTCCTCTGGATTAGCCTCTAAATTGGGCTGACCCGTTTGCTCAGGCTCAGCAGATAATTCCCGTCCACGATGTCCCGACGACGACGGCGACGACTTGGAGGCTGCCTTCATGCCAGCCACTCGCTCCGAAAGCCTCGCAGCTCGCTTCGGCTCCAACCAGTTCAAGATTTTCCCTAGCTTCACAGTATCCATCTTCACTAAGGCTGCCACTGCCAATTCTTCATTCAGAGCCGCTAAGACCTTCGCTGAAGCCTTAGGATTCATCGCAAACAACATATCGACCACCCGGCTGACTTTCTCTTGCGAGACATCCTTGAGATGCTCGCCTGCCTGCAAGGCGTCGTCGCGTAATTTCTTTAAAGAGTCCACCTGCTCAGCAATCTGCTTTTCCCGCTGCTCTAACTCGCGCTCTTTTTCCTTCAGCATTTTTTTCACCACTTCAAGCTCTTTAAAAGCACTTTTCATATCGCGAATAGCAGCGGAACTTGCCAAACAGTCCTTTTGCTCCAAGGATTTTTGCGAGTGCTCTTTACGCATTTTTCGTAAGGCTTGCTCAATTCTTATCGTCACATCGTTAGACGGCTGCGTCGTGGAGGGCGCTTTCGCATCCTTCTCACCAGGCGCACTCTTTTTATCTTTCTCAGCACTGGGAGGCACAGGACTGTTTGGAGCAGGCGGAGTCGGTTTCCCAGCCCCCGCCCCCCCCCCGGGCTGATCAGCTGCTAGAAGCAGGTGCGCAGGCAGCAGCACGTCATTGAGGAGGATGGCGACCAGCGCGAACCATACCAGCAACTGCTTGGAAAACGTGGTCCTTTTCATGATTCTAAGCCCTCAAGGCTGAAGGGGCTTGCGGGAGTTGGCTGCACTCGGCGTTGCTCGACCGCAACCTTGCCTGAACCGCTAGCGCTATTCTCGACAAAGTCCATCCGCTCGGCTTCTACGACAAGCAGCTCGTCACCACTCATGCCCTGATGCTCACTCACCCGCTCTCCCCCGAAGTCGGTCGGCTGCCTGCGCATCAACGCCATTTCATCCATCTGTTTTTGCTCCCACAAGGAGCGCTGCTTTTGATACTGGCGGAGCTTTTTTTCCTTCAACAGCTCGACTGCTCGGGTCCGCTTACGGCACTCAGCGTAAAACAGCAGAGCTTTTTCTACTGAGCGCTCAGAGCGTACCAGAGCACGCTCGGCTTGCAGCAATCGCGTATCGGCTCCTTTTTTAAATAAATATTCAAGCGCAAAACCGTTAATGACGCCACCGCCTGCAGAAAAAGAAGAAGAAACAGCAGAAGTCGTCGTCGCTTCTGACCCTTTTTGTGCAAGAAACATTTCACCCTTACGCGAGGCCGATGCTTCGATTTGCGCTAGAATCTGCGCTTTCAAAGCTAAGCCCTCAGCACGCTTGGCTTGGGCATAGCCCACGGCACGCAGCGCCTCTTGCTCTCGGCTTTTTCTAATTCTGAGCACTGCATTGAGTTTGAAGTGAAATCTTTCCATATTCTATTTATATTGTGTAATTAATATAAAGAAAAGAAAAGACTGAATTTTTTTCCTAGTCACAATTTTTTCAGGTCGTGACTCTTACTTACCCCTTGGCGCTTAAATTTTTAGGTAATATATTAATATTTATTTTTTATTTAAATTTTACTTTTCATCCCAGCACTCTTAGGTATAAAATGCACTCAATTCATAAAAATAGACAGTGGTGCCAACGAAAAATGCACTCTCCGCGTCACTGACAGCCAGCATTCTATTGCAACAACCGCACAGGAGTTGGATCGTCAAAAGATCGACACACCTACACCCACCCACTCTCTCTGTCTCTTCTGCCCGCAAGCGGCCAGGGGGCCGACACGCAAAGCGCACAAGATGCTCGAACTTTCGGTAGACGCACGGCCCGAAGCCAAGCCAGTGACTCTCCCCTCGTAGGTCTGGTCATCCGGCTGATATCTCTTGTTTTTTCCTCGCAGCTGTCGCGTCCATCAACGTCTAGACACCCTTTGCCTGCGACCCCAAGCGAGGCCCCCATGTGAGGGCAGGCAAATAGAGGCTTGCCCTCACATTTGCAATAAGGGGGGAAAAAGAGGCCATCTCGTCCAGCAGCAAGCTTCATCAAGACCAGTGGAGACCAGCAAAAACCAGGGGGACGATTGCGACAAAGTCGCCCTACCCCGGGGCTCACCTCACGCAACCCGTGCGCGCAGCAATTTTTGCAGCGCTCACGCGCCCACTCCCCGCATTAAGCTCAGCGCATGGTGAGCCAGTAAGCGCAGCGAAATCCATACAGGAGGCGACGAGGCACGACCAGCAAAGTTCCAAAAACCTCTCCACCCGCACTCTAGTTGCTTGCGCCGCCACTGCCGCGCAAGCACCTGAAAGAGCTGGGCCTCGCTCTCATAAGCGATCCTCAAGTCACCAAGATTGCTGATGTCTGTTGCATTCGACTGCAACGGAGTAAAGAACTCTTTGCTGCCGGGGCGCGTGAGAAAGAAGTCATTCAAAATTGCCTCTGTCCTGGAAAAAAATCGCCGACCGTAAAGACCCTCGACAGGAGAAAACCCCAAAGCGGTGGCTAAACCCCGCACGTCCAGGTTTTCGGCATCCACCAGATGACCAAATTACCTGCTATATCCCAAATGGCTTCGCCGCCAAGCAGGTGGGTGCGCTTATGAATCCAGTCAGGAACGCTCAGCCTCAGGCCTGCATAAGGAGATTGGTTATCAAAAATAGGCAAAACTTTCCCTGAATCAAAATTTCCTCGTGACAAAAATCCCACCCCTTGAGGACCTTCGCCCTGATTCCAACTCCGGGGTTCAGCTTCAATCCTGCGTGCCGCTCAAGTCCACTCACTCAGCTTCACCAGAGGGAACCCCTGACCATTCATTGCACACGCAGCCCTGGTTTGTTCTAGCTCAACATTCTCCCAGGGGGTAGACTCTTCTGACTCGGGTCGCTCCTACACCCAGCCTAGGATCGATGTCGGAGCTTTACTTGGAGGCTGGGTATTTGCCGATACAAAAATCATCACCACGACGCGGAGTGGCAAAGTCCTGCGACCCCGGCATGAGGATGAAATTAGGGGGGCAAACCGCCGGTTGCTCCTCAATTGCTGCCATCTGCCAAGACGTGGTTTGAAGCTCTGGACCAATTTTGATCACATAACTGCGTGAACTTTCGCGAGCGGGGTCTTTCAAAGTGGGAGAAATCGCCCGATAAAACAGGCACATGGAATACAAATAGTGAGCCAGCCTTTTCAAAATGAGCCTATTTGGGGAGAGAAATAGCCCCTCAATCGAACAAAAGGAGTAAGTAACCTGCCAGCTTGGATTGCCCAAGATTCAAGTCGAAGGGATTCTTAGATGAAAACCCCTGAGCGCCATCGCCATCACCATCACCACCGTGAGTTGCAAAAACCCCGTCTTTCTGCTCGAGGTGATCGAGGGTCGCTGAAAAATCGCTCGGCCCGCCGCTCCATTGCAAACGCAAATGACTGCGCAAAAACCGCGTCACGGTGCCGCCGTTACGGATATAAAAATAACGGCTGCCTTGCGTTCCTGCTGAGTCCTGAGGCTGCCTTTGCGTTCCCCTCTCAGGCAAAAAACCCAAAGCCTCAGCGGGAGCATGCCCCGGCTGCGGGACGGAAAACTCTGCATCAGAAGAACCCGACGACGACGACGACAACGAGAAGTGGACAGGAGAACCAAGCCGCGCTGTTGTCCCCGATGCCGAGGGCCCTTCCCCCGCTTGCGCTTCACCGATCGTCCTAAAGACTGCAAAAAAGACTAACGCCCCGACGACGACGACGGCCGGGTGGCGTTCACGCCCACTGCGATCCCAGGCGCCGATCAGTCGCCAAAAGTAGGAATACCGTAGGAGCACACTCTTATTCACCTTCTCCCTGCTCACCTCTCAGGGCAGGGTAGGCGAGTAAGCGCAGCGAAATCCATGCCGGATACGATGAGGAGGAACTAAAACCGCATTAAAAAGCCCACGACTTAAATCGGTGGACCCTAAGCTCCCACCGCCGCGCAAAATCTGAAAGTCCTGAGATTGCTCGAGACTCTCTTGACTAGCGACAAAAATCATCCGACCAAGATTTTTGGCATTCCCTACTTCAGCCGTCAAAGAAGAAAAGAGACTCTTCATCTGGGGCTGAGATAAGAAAAAAGAATTCGATTCCCACGCTAGAGAATCATAATAAATAAACCTATATCCATTAGCAGGGGGCACCAAAGCCTTGGCTAACCCGAACGCATCTAACTCTTCCGCATCCACCAGCTGATAGACATTACCACCCATATCCCAAATAGCTTCCCCGGCAAGCAAATGAGTGCGCCTGTGAATCCAGTCGGAAACACTCAAGCGCAGGCCTGAGTAGGGAGAGCGGTCATCAAACACGGGTAAAGCTTTCCTCGTATCAAAGTTACCGCGCGATAAGTGACCCACCCCCTGAGGACCCTCTCCCTGATTCCAATTCCGGGGCTCAGCCTCAATCGTCCGTGCGGCTAGCGCCCACTCGTTGAGCGTAACCAAATGAAAACCTGGCCCATTTTCCCCACAAGCGGATTGGGCTTCCTCTAGGCTGGCACCCAACCAGGGCAGGCTTCTCGTGCGGGTCGCTGCTACCCAGCGCTTGGCATCTCTGCTTGACACCGCCTTTGAGGCGGCGAATTTGCCGATACAAAAATCATCTCCGCGCTCGGAAGTAAAAAAGTCCTGCGACCCCGGCACGAGGATGAAATTCTTGGGACAAACTGACGTTTGCGCTTCGCTCCCGTCCACGGGCCCTTCCACCTGCAAGGAGGCCGTGGCGATGCCCGGACTCATTTTAATCACATAACTGCGCGCAATTTCGGGAGCGGGAACCTTAAAGTTGGGCGAGGTCGCCTGATAAACCAGGCATTTCGAATCTAAGTAGGCGGTTAAGTTATCAAAATGAGCCTTCTTCGGAATCGACACCCGCCCTAACTCAAACAGCAAGTACAAGTAACCTGCCACCTTGGAGTGATCAAGGTTCAAGTAAAGCGGATGCTCAGGCGAGGACCCCTCATCAGCGGCAAAGACGCCCCCTTGCCCCGCTTCTTGCCTCTCAAGGTGCTCGAGAATCGCTGAGAAATAGTTGGGCGCCCCGCTCCACTGCACGCGCAGATGACTGCGCAAGAAGCGGGTGACAGTGCCGCCGTTACTGAGATAGAAATATGGACTGGCTTGCGGCCGATGAACTAAACCCTGCTGCTGCTCGACGCCTGCAGCCTGCTGAACGACCGGCACCGCCCATCCCCCCTCCCGAGCCTCAGAAACGCGCGCGGCGGAGTTGACCGACGGGGGAGCAGGACGAGGAGGAGAGACCTGCGACGGGTGCGACGGCACAGGGTGAT
>JAYTHP010000220.1:0-23818 GCA_043732485.1 Oligoflexia bacterium | reverse complement strand
CTCTAAGTAGAAAATTTCTATGTAACCTTCTCTGGAGTCTATTTTAAATAAATTTTTCAAGGTAGCTCTGTTAAGGCTTCTTGAGGTATGGTTTTTTCTGGCACTTTATCGATTGGTTTCGGAACTGTTTTTGGTAGCATTGTTACTGGCTTGATCGATGCGGTGGCAGTGTGGAGCCGCACGCTTTGTCACGGAATCAATATTTGCTCGTCTAATGAAATTTATGAGCTTTACCGGCGGTGAATCAACTGCTTGAAATACCCAGTCCGCTCTTGCTCAGACTCAACCTGCACCACCTAGTCGCCTTCGTGGGTGGGGACAGATGGCACCAACCAGACTTACTTCTCTGAACTTAACGATAACTTGGTGCCCAACGACGGGGCGGACTTGACTTTTCTTGACTCCGTGAGCACTAGATTACCGACCATGACCTTCTCAAGTTTTCCGGCATTCGCTGCTTCGGTGGTTCCGACTAACTGCTATTTTCTGAACTGGACGATTTTTGAATCAAACGAAACGGTGGGTTTGTGCAACCGTAGCGCAGGAGGCGGTTTTCCTTTTTCACCTGAATTAAAGTCATTCTCAGGGGGACCCAGCCACTATGACGGCACCTCACCTACTTTGATCAGCAATCAGGGGCTGTCGTTTTACACCCTAAGTGCAGTCCTCCAGACGCTGGGGTCCGGCGGCTGCGCAAGTGGGTTCTTGTATAATGTCGGCACGAGCAGCTCGAGCCCTTAGATGTACTGGAACGGCTTCGCTTGGGCCACAGCGGGCGGCACGACGGCGACTGGCAATGCGGCAACGTTGGCGAATACCAACGTCGCGTCGTTAGGTAAATTCTCCTTTAAGGCCTTCTTCCGGTCGTCAGGTACCAGTGGCTGCGAGCTCAATCAGGTGTCTTTGGGTGGCACGGATTAGTAAGCAAGCAAGTGTCTTCCAGGGGTGCTTTTAGCTTAGAAGCTGAGTTGCTGGTTGGGGCCCGAGCGTAAGCGACCGTAAAGCCTCAGTGAAGCCTGAGTTCGAAAACAAAACAGCGCCAATCCTGGCGCCTCACGTCTCGTGCTTCACAGCTTCCACTTGAGTCTGAGGTGGCGCGGGATACCCTACGGATTGGATCGGACCAATCACGCGCGCTAATGCCGCATTTTCTAAAGGCTTTTAAACGCCTGGGGGTCCTTACGGGGCCGCTTACGCCTGAGTGCGTTTGTGGCAGCGGGTTGCCGGTGCGGCAGGACTTTTACCCGAAGTTTTGTCTTGGCCTGCAGCTTCTTTTTGGGCTTCGCTTTCACGGGTTGCTGAACCTTGTTCTTGACCTTCTTGCTCAGGTGCGGGCGCAGTCGCGAGCGCTTTGGCTGAGGAGGCAGGTGGAGCGGGGGCGGGAGGAGGCTGCGGGGCGTTTCAAGGGCAACGGCTCCTTGCTCATCCATCGAGAAGTGCACTTGCTGGTGATTTTTCTTTTTGAAGTCGAGCGTGAGGAGGGGGAGATTGACGATCCCGTGGTTGGTGTACAGCGTCCCTGAGACTTGGGTGGGTTTGAAGTTCCCGTAGGTCTTGGCAAAGCGAAAATCCAGTTGGTAAGTTCCAGGGACGGGGTGGTGGCTTTGCCAGATTTCTGATCCTGGCCCGTGAGGGCTTTTCGAGATCACTTCCCCTGGGTGATGAGCGTAGGTCGGATGTTTGCCGTTAAAAGGGTAACCTGCTGGATCTTGCACGGTGAGATCGATGCTGTGGTTAAGGGTTGGCCAGTGGATGACAATCGCCAGGAAGGGGGGTGTTGTTGGTGGAGGCAGCGTTGGGAGGGTTGGCGCGTTTTGGAGGGCTTGAAATTGTCTTTTCAGGGCGGCAAGCTCATTCTGGGTGAGGAGGAGCTGTTGCGCCAGCGGCTGTTGTGGCTGAAGATCGCTGAGCGCACTTTGGGAAGGGCTTGGCAGCGTGAGGCGGGTCATCGTGTCGGCTGGGTTGGGGGGAGGTACTGGCAAGCGAGTGTTGAGGACCGCAACCGGCACTGGCGCAAGCTTGAGGTCAGTGGGCAGCGCGAGGGGCTCTGTGGCTGCGGGTGTTAACGACTGCAGATGGTTTGTGGCTTTTGGCTGCAAGTTCAAGCTCCCGGGCGGGGAGGCTGAGAGCACACTGAAAAAGGCAAGCAGCACTGCAAGTAGGTTTGCCTGGAAGGAGTTGAGGGGGGCAGGGGGGCGCTGTTCGCAGGGGGCTGGAAAAACTTTCAGGCGACGCGACCTGGGTTGGCCTGAGGGGTGCGGGTGCTTGGGGACTTGCGCTTGCGAGGTGTTGGTCATGAAGCTTTCCGAGGCAGTGTCGTCGTCGCAGCGTTGCTGCTTGCAGAGGTGGCTTTTTGCGGGGTTTCTTCCGCAAAGTCTTCTTCGAAGGCTTCCTCGTCTGCCAGATCATGCACTTCTGCGGCAGGCTCGTTGTGTTCTTGTGCGGGTGGCAGGCTGGCTAATGGATTGAAGGCTTGGAGTTTGTTGGAGGAGGAGGTTTTGCCGCGTGCAGCGGGCGCGGCAGGGTCGGCCTCGCTTGTGGCTGCTTGGTCTTCTGCCGTGAGCTCAATCCAGAGTTCTGGTGGCAAGTAGCAGTTGAGTTTGTCAGCAAGCAAGGTGACGCTGAAGTTGGCTTGTTTGAGTAGCATCAATCCATCAATGATCAAGGCGCGGGTCGTGAAGTCTTCTTTTGCAGCCTTGAGCGCTTGGGCGTGCAGGGGTTGTAGGACAAAGGTGCTGAGTGCGAGCCCCCAGAATGCCGCCACTGCGGCAGTCGCTTCGCCGCTTGCGGCATCACTGAGCAGTTGGATCAAGCCGACGGTGACCCCGAGTAAACCAAAAGCAGAGGGCAGCGGGATGAGTTGAGCGAGCATCTCGACTTGCGCCATGCGCACTTGCTGGAAAAATTGTGCCCGTCGCTCCAGTAAATCCAGCAAGTCAGTGTCGCTCAGACCCGGATTGGTGAGCAGGGGGTAGCTTTCTTGCAAAAAAGGATGCGGGGGGTTGCGAAGCAGCAGCTGGGAGGGGTCATGGTCTAAGGTTAAGGCCGCTTCCACGAACTCACACACCAGGAGGCGCTGGTGCGCGGGCGTGTGGGTGGAGGAGGCAAACAAGCGCTTGCAGCAGTCGCGGGCAAGTCTGGCTAAGTTTTTGAGGGGAAACATCAGGAGGGCTGCGGCAAGCGTGCCGCCCACGACCAGCACCAGCGCTGCGGGATGGAGCAACAGCAGGGGGTGGGGTTTGAGGGAGGGCAAGATGCCTTGAGCAATAACTAAAATGAAGAGGCCTAAGCCAAGGAGCGATGTAAAATTCATAAGCAATTCAATTCTCGACCTTCAATTCTCGTCTGTTAATTCTTTGCTCGGTATAAGTTTTTTAAAAGTGTAATTTTTTTTTGCTTGGGATTGAAGGGGGGGTGGAGGGGGGGTATTTTCCCTTCACTTCGAGCGATCGAACTGCTAGTTTGATGGGTCAGCTCTCTTTTGAGGGCGGCAAGCGATCACGGGGAGTGAAGGTCCCTGAGGGGGGGGGGGACGGAGAGACTAAGAGCACGCACGCGCGTGCTCAGAGAAAGAGCCAGGGTAAGATGCGAGTTTCTGATGCTTTTGAAAAAAGTTTAGGGGTAGAATTCCAAGCCTGCCTCAGTCAACTGGCCTTTGAGCAGGGGTGGATTCCTGAGCCCGAGGCGTTAAGCTCGGTGCGCTTTTTGGCGCGCTCGGTGGTCCCGCATGTGCTAAAATTATCCGATCTTTTTAATCGGTTGCAGCCCGTAGGCGGTGGTCAAGCGTTGTCGCAAGAGGCTAAGCGGGAGGCTAAACGAGAGGCTAGCCAGGGACTGGCGCCTTATTGGAAGAAGAGTGCGCACCCTGAGCATTTGCGCTTGGCGTACTTGTTGTATTATATGCCGACCCACGTGTACCGGATGGCTGCGATCTGGTCGGAGCTGGCGCGCTTGGGCTTTCGCGTGCAGCACTCAGGCGTTGGAGCCTTTCGTGCCATTGAGTTTGGTGCTGGGCCTGGTTCTGGAGCTTGCGGGGTGGCCTTGGGAGAGAAATTCGCTCCGGTGGGGTTGCCGCTTGAGAAGAATTGGGCGCTCATTGAGCAAGATCGCAAGATGCTGGAGCGCGGGGTGTTGTGGTCGCAGCACTATTTTAAGTCCCTGGGCCAGCCTTGGGGGGTCAGGCCGTTTCACCGCACTCTTGATCCTAGGGTCGGTTTTTTGCCGAAAAACGCCCCGCAGTTTCACTTGTGGGTGATGAGTTATTATTTGAATGAGCTTGAGCTCCCGGCCGAAGAGCTGGCACTTGCGCTGGTGCAAGCGTGGGAGCATCATTTGGCGCAAGAGGGGGTGGTGATCTTGATGGAGCCCGCCTTGAAGCTCCAATCTCGTAAACTTTTACTGCTCAGGCAAGCCTTGCTGGCCTTGCGCGCGAAGGAAGCGGATCCGGAGTGGCAGATCTTACTGCCGTGTTTGGGTCATCAGGCGTGTGGGGCCTTAGCGCAGCCTGAGGATTGGTGTCATGAGGAGGTCTCGTGGTGGCGCCCGCCTTATTTTAAGCTGATTGATCAGTTGGCGGGTCTGGACCGGAAGTCGCTGCCGTTTAGTTACCTGGTGGTGGTGAAGAGTCGTAGGCCGCGCAACGAGATCTTGCCGCAGTTGCAAGGCCAGTCGTTGCATCGCTTAGTCAGTCCTGCTCACACGGAAGGCCGGGATTTTGAGTTTTTCTTGTGCGGTCAAGACGGTAAAAAAAGAGCAAGGTGGCGAGCCACTGCTGCGCAAGAAAGTGGCGAGCAACCGTCACCCGAGCGGGGGGATATTTTAACGGACGTGAGTTTTAAGGGGGATGCCCAGTCGACACGAATCTTACGAGGCAAGATGCTTGCGACTCCGCTTGATTAGCCGGCGGTTTGCGGTAAACTTAAAAATAAAGGAGACGACGAGAAAATGGCTAAGTTTTCACGAAAAGTGCAATGGGCGGGGAAGACTCCTGACGCCTTGTATCAGTTTTTAGGGTTAGAGCTTGATGGTTTTTTAGCCAAAAATCCCTGGGGCAGTTGCAAGCTGACTCGTGACCCGCAACAGCTTAAGATTGCGGCGGAAAGTCGTTTTTTTCAAGCCGAGTTGCAATGCCTTCCTGACGTGCGGCTGCCAGCAGACGGGGGGGGTGCCAGTCCCGCAGGTGCGATCCTGGATCTACACTTACAGCTGACTTGGATGGCTGAGCCTTTTAAGAAGCAAATTGAAGCGGGCTTTCACGACTGGCTTGAGAAAGCGATGAAAAAGGCTTGAGCGTACTCGTGCCGCCTTCTCTGCCGGCCCCGTCGTCTGGTTTTTTGCGGGCTGCAGGCTTAATGGGGCTTGCCACGTTGATCAGTCGCCTGCTGGGTTTGGTCCGCGAGCAGGTGTTTGCCTACCTGTTTGGCGCCGGTCAGGCCACCGACGCTTTTCAGGTGGCGTTTCGGATCCCTAATCTTTTTCGCGATCTGTTTGCCGAAGGGGCTATGAGTGCGGCCTTGGTGCCGGTGTTCACCCAGGTGCGGGAAGCGCAAGGGCAGTTGAGGGCGTGGCGGCTCGCAGGTTTGGTGTTTCGGGTATTGTTTATCGGGGTGTCGCTGTTTACGGCTTTCAGTCAGCTGTTTGCCGAGCAGTGGGTGGCGCTTTATGCGGCGGGGTTTAAGGCGGTGCCGGGGAAGTTTGAGTTGACCGTGGGGTTAACGCGCGTGCTTTTCCCTTTTTTCCCTTGGGTGGCGCTGGCTGCTGCCTTCATGGGCGTCTTGAATGCCTCAGGGGTGTTTTTTTTACCCAGCCTCGCTTCCGCCTTTTTTAACGGCGTTTCGATCACCGTGGGCGTGCTGCTTGCGGCTGTCATCAGTCGTTTTGGCGGTCGTTTTGGCTGGGACGAACCGATTTACGGCATGGCCTGGGGAGTGATTATCGGGGGGATGGTGCAAGCCTTGGTGCAGTTGCCGGCCCTTTACCAGATTCAGTACCGGTGGCCAAAAAAATTAGCCACTGACCCTCCTTGGTGGCAAGAGCCCGCGTTGGGAAAAATGCTGCTGCTCATGGTGCCAGGCACCCTGGGGTTAGCCGCCACGTCGCTCAATGTCTTAGTCAACACCGTGCTTGCCACCTCGCAGCCGGTGGGATCGGTTTCCTATCTCAATTACGCCTTTCGCTTGATGCAGTTTCCGATTGGCCTGTTTGGGGTGTCGCTGGCGCAAGCGACCCTGCCGCAGGTGTCCTTGCTGTGGGCAAAGCAGCAGCAAGGAGAAGGTGTCAAAGTCTTGACGAAATCGCTCAAGATGGCCTTTGCGCTGAACGTGCCTGCGGCAGCAGGTCTTGCGGTTTTGGCGCAACCGATTGTGGCGTTATTGTTTCAGTACGGGAGGTTTGGTGAGCACGACATGCTGGCCACCAGTCGGGCGCTTGTCATGTACGCTTTCGGGTTACCGGCCTACTCGGCGGTCAAGGTCCTAGTGCCGGTGTGTTATGCCATGGGCAACACGCGTCTGCCGGTTGCGGCCACATTTTTAACGGTGGCGGTGACCTTGAGCTTGAACAGCTGGTGGGTGGAGCGGCTGGGGTTTTGGAGTTTGGCGTTAGGGACGTCGGTGGCTGCCGGGTTTAACCTGGTGTGGTTGTTGTGGGCGCTCAAGCGGGCTTTAGCCCGCCAAGGGTGGTTTTGGGATTTAAAGCCGCTTTTGGGGTCTTTTTTTCGCGCAAGCTTGCTGTCGCTTGTGATGACTGGAGCGATTACGCTCAGTCAGCCGTGGGTGGGTGGGGTTTTGCCAGGCGAAGGGTTGTTTTTCAGGCTGATGCGCTTGGCGCTGCTGATGGTGGTAGGCGCTGGGGTGTTAGGGGGAGTGGCAAGCGTGATGCAAGCGGAGGAGTGGCTTGAGGTCGTGCGCTTAGTGCGAGAGAAACGACAAAAAAGCCGTCATAAAACCCTCTGACGCTAACGTCCGGTTTGAGGCGAGTCTAGGGATGCGTCTTAAAATGGGTCTTGAGGATCGCTTTTGGCGAGGTATTTTGAGACGACTCGCCTTGGACTTGCAGAAAATATTTTACAAAAGCAAAAAAAAAGCTGCGGAGCGCGCGCCGACCTGAGTTACACTAAAGGAAGTGGTCGGCAGGCAGGCAGGCAGGCGGGCAAGGGGGGAGAGGGCGGCCGCGTGCGTGTCCGCGGTGAAACGGTCCGGGGGACGAAGAAACAGACGTGAGAGCAGCGCGTTGCCTTGAGAAACGAAAAAGAGAAGAAAAAAAGACGGCTTAAAAGTCCTTCTTGGTTTATAGTGCAAACCTAAATCATCGAAGAAAAAAGTTGAGGAGTGAAGAGTGGCAACCAACCGAGAAACCCTGCGATTTTTATGCAAAAGCATGCTGAGTCGCTTAGTCAGTCAGAAATCGATCACTTTTCCAGCGCGCTTAAGACAAGTCGTCGAGGATGAGATCTTTGGATTGATCAGTCCCTTTGTGCTGACCGATGAGGAATTACGCGAGCGCACCTTGGCCAAGATGGGCGCCAAAGCCGAAATGCTGCAAGAGAGCACGTTTACCGAAAGTGACCAATTTCGAGCCGCCAAAGCAGTGGTTCGCAGCAGTTTTGGCATAGATGAGCTCAATGGTTTTTACTTCCAAAAACCGCCTAAAATGATTGCCCTCAGTATCTTGCAGTATTTGATGCGCTCTTCGCACATCGATGAGGTCTACGAGACGGATGAAGACCTTGAGATGCAAGTCGTCGATATTATTAAAAACTTTAAGGATGCTGCTGCCTAAACCCTTCGCGCACTCTCCTTTGGGGGAGGGGTATTTCCGGGTTTGGACTGGGGCAGCGCTGGAAGCAGAGGAAAAAGCCAAGCGTCGCAGAGGCTGAGGAGTTTGAGTTTTTCGGAGATTGATTTTATTTTTTGCCGAGAAAATCCGACTCTCTTTTGACGCTAGTTTTGACACTAGTTTTGACGCTTACGACGAGCGAGTGTTTTTGTAATTTTTTTTATCAAGGTGGCGCGCGCAGGTTTTTGCGGTCCTCCTCCTCTTGCTGCAACTCAGATTTTTGCTTGAGGGCGTAAGCTCAGCCTGCGATGTCTTGCCTGATTTGCCCTTGCCTAGTGTGTCCTTAAATGACCCTTCTTGATTCCAAAGAAAGATTGCCCTATGTTACCCTGGTTCGCAAAAACTGCCGCAAAATCTCAGCTCCTTCCTGTGACCTGCCTGGCGTTGACCCTTGCAAGCTGTGCACACACCACGCGGCATTTAACTGAAGCCGAGCTTGCGGCCGCAGGCGGGGATTTATTGGAGCCCCCGGCGCCTAAAAAATTGACGGATATCTTACAAGAGGAAATCGAGCTGACCGGCGAATTACCAAAGTCCTCCGACAAGACCACGCTCTCGCAAGCGAGTAACGGTGATTTGATCGTCCAGGGGATTAAGCTCAGGAACACCCAGTTTGATATCCCGATTAATCTTAATTCGCGGGTGGATTACTGGATTAATTACTTTTGTACCAGGGGCAGGGTCTATTTCACCCGCTATTTGGAGCGCTCCGAGTTTTTTGTGCCGTATATTGTGCCGATCCTGAAGAAAAACAATTTACCAGGCGATCTCGTCTACTTAGCGATGATTGAAAGTGGTTTTAACAATCTGGCACGCTCACGCGCTAGGGCGGTGGGTCCGTGGCAGTTTATTGCAGAAACCGGACGGCGCTATGGCTTGAAGGTCAACTGGTGGTCGGATGATCGTCGCAGTATTGAGAAATCCACGCTGGCTGCAGCTGGGTACTTAGGGGATTTATATCGTATTTTTCAAAGCTGGGAGTTGGCTGCTGCGGCTTACAACGCAGGTGAAGCGAAGCTCGCGCGCGCCGTGCGTCGCTTTGGCACCCGCGACTTTTGGATGATCTCCAAGCAGCGATTTTTACGACCGGAGACCCGCGATTACGTGCCTAAGATCATGGCAGCGGCGATTATTTCCAAAAATCGTGGGCAGTTTGGTTTCCCCGAAGTTGAGCCGCGGGCAGGCCGAGACGAAGCGGTGGCAAGCGACGGTGAAGTGGTGAAGGTGATTAAGACGGAAAAGCCGCTGGGTGACCTTGCGTCGGTGGTCAGGCGCGCGGAGGATGAGGCGGAAGATCCGCTCGATCCGCTCAGTGGGGAGTTAAATGGTGAGGCGAGGAGTGATGATTTGTCTGCAGAAATCGCAGGCGCCGCTGAGGTGGCAGCCATTGCCCCACAAACCGACCTACCCGAAGGTGGGGTTCCTGCCAAGCCGATTCAAGTGCCGCATGTCACCAAGGCTGGCGAAGTGGGGGGTGAGGAGTTAGCGGAGTTTGAGATTCAAAGTCCGGCCGATTTACTGAAAATTGCTACGGCAGCTGGTTTGTCGTATCAAACGGTGAAAGCCTTAAATCCTGAGATTTTACGCTGGTGCACGCCTCCGACCCAGAAGAACTATATCGTCAAACTGCCGATCTCGGTGAAAGAACGCTTTCTGGCGACTTACAACCATGTCACGTTCCCGCGGAAGGTGGAGTTCATGAGTTATAAGGCGCAGCAAGGTACCACTTTACATTGGATTGCCAGGCACTTTGGTATCCAAGTCGATCCCTTAAGTCAGTTAAATGGCTTGCCTGCCCACGCCAAACTGTCGTCTGGGCGTACGATTTTACTGCCGATGCCTAATGATCGCACCCGTACCTTGGCTTCCTTAGAAGTGCGGGAGCTGGATCATCCCCGCCGCCGCTCCCACAAGCGTAGACGGGGTCGCTCCAGGCGGCATGTCGCACGAGTCAGCGCGGTGCGACCGAGTGCGAGGCCTTCGGAGAGTTAACAAGAGCCGGGTTTTTGGGCTGGAGGACGGGCTGAAAGTTGAGGGGTGCCTGCGTGCACCTTGCCCCGACGTGCACTGTCCAAAGTCGGAAGAGAGACTTTTGGCAGTGACTAAGAAAAAAAAAGCCTAACGTCCTGCCAGGCCCTTTCTTGAGGCCTTGCTGAAAGATCCAGAAATCAGGATTGCATTCGAACAAGAGCACGTGACCACTGAGATGGCAAGGTTAGTTAAAGCGGCCCGAATTTGTGCTGAATTGAATCGAGTTGAGCTTGCCAAGCGGCTCCAGTCGATACCCTCAATGGTGCGTTGGATTGAATTAGGGACGGCTTCTCGTAGCGCTCAGTTGGCAGTATTGGCTCGAATCGCCGCGGCTTGTCACGCAAGGTTCCTGCTTAGTTTTGATTTCCAAGATCCCGCAGACTAGGCGCTTGTGATCTGCGGAAAGCCTTTCAAGCGCGAGATCACCCCGCAGGAACTGAACCCAGCGTCACACTTTGTCCAGCCTCAGCGTGAGTTCAGGCTTCTTGTTCAAAATCGTGGGGGTGGAGAGACTGGTGTGTGCTGCCACGACTGAGCCGTGGTCGGTGCGAGCGTTGCTGGACCCACCTCCCTCTGGCGACGAAGAATTCACCGCGGAGTGCAAAACTACGGAATCTGCCAAAACCGCGGTCAGCTTAAAAGATTGCATCTTTAGCCCCCTACTACTTCTACTAGAGCCACGCCTGGAGTCAGACGCCCTGCAGCCGACGTATCTGCCACGACCGTTCATCAGGCGCTGATCTTTTTTAACTTTAGAGTAGAATCATATTTTTGTTGTGAGGCGAGGCGAGATGAGGCTCGTCCAGGAGGTGCTTAAAGCGAGATTTTGACAGGAAAATGTTGATCGTAAGGTTTTGCAAGCGCAAGGCGGTCGTGGGGGATCGGTGATACCCAAAATGATTTTTCCCTTTTTGCAAGAGTTGCGGTAAAATTTAAGCTGGCACGGTCCTTATTTTAATTCTTAATACCACTCTTTACCGCAAAGGGGGCAGTCAGTCTCTTTGCCAGATTGTATTGCAGCGACTGCCAGGGTTGCTGCAAAGAGGGTTTTTTTAAGCTGACTTGTAAAACGCCGCCTTCGCACAAGAAATAATCGGTGAGTGTGACGGCGCCCTGGGTAAAGGTCAATAGATGAGAGGCGCGCATTCTTCGTCCGCCTTTGTCTCAGCAAGCTCACACTCGAAGCTAAGCAAGGTGCGATGCATGTCAGCGTCTAAGTCAAATTTTTCATAATGCTCAAGCAGCGCCAGGTTTGCCCAGTCAGTCGGTGTCAGGCTTTGATCGGAGTAGTTGACTTGCGGCTTTTACCAGGGGCGAGTCTCGAAAGAGTCTTGCAGCAGTTGTTTCTCCACGCGCTTACCGTATTGCGAACAGATCGATTGTTTGAGACTTTGCAATTTAATCAGGGTTTTTCCTGGTAGGTAGAGTTTGTTGTAAATTTCACCGGGGAGGACTCTTAAATCAGGTAGCATCTGCATGCTGGGCTTGTCCATGAGGATGAAGTCGAAAAAAGGTGAGTCGGTGTGCTGTAATCTCTCAAAAGGGAGGATCTTTGCAAGGTTTGGGCGATCCGCCGGGCTTATACCACGGGCGTGAGCTGAAGTAGGACTTGATCCAGGGGTTGGCAAATTCAAAGCCTAAGGCTGCAAAAACTGAGTTTCGGAAGAGCAGCTGTTCGGTCGGCGACTTTAACAGTAAAAGCTCACGCTGAAGTTTCACTCTGACACGCGCACGTCCGTCAGATGACGCCATTAGCCTTTGAAGTGCTCCATGGCTTCCGGGGTGGCTGGCAAGGGGAGAGAGGTGCGGAGCCGTGGGTTAAGCTAAGGCGAATGGGCAGGAGCAGGAGTAGAAGGAGTTTGAGGCCTGGCAGGAAACTCAGTCGTACGGTCTCTGCAGGAAAGTGCGAGTTTTTCTTTTTTTTTGTGTCATTGTCATTGTCATTGTTGGTCATTGGCGTCAGGTTCTTTGTGTCTCATTTTCTGGGCAAGATCACGAGAGAGGGCGTGACTTTGAGGCTCTCAGATTAACGTCGATTTAAGAGGGGGGGCAATTATTTTTTTTATTTTGCGGCCCCCTTGGGGTGTGGAGGGGCGTTGAAGCCCTCGCGTAAAAAGGTTGAGGGGCGTCAGTGGAGTCACGGTCAGGGTGGCACGGGCAAAGGTGGGGGAGAAAATTTTCGTGTTCTAGCTTGGGCAAGGGTTGGCCAAGGACCAGGCGATGTGCCATAACGCTTGATATGGCGCTTTTAGTCCAAAAATATGGCGGCACTTCGGTCGGTTCACCTGAGCGAATCACTCAAGTAGCCCGGAAGATTGCTCAAGCTTACGCGCAAGGTCATCAGCTGGTGGTGGTGGTCTCGGCAGTGGGGGAAACCACCGACGAGTTGATTCGTTTAGCCTATCAGGTGGCAGATCATCCCTCGCACCGGGAAATGGACATGCTGCTGTCGGCAGGCGAGCGCATTTCGATGGCCCTGCTCAGTATGGCGCTTGCCGCGTGTCAGGTGCCTGCTTGCTCGTTTACGGGCTCGCAAAGTGGAATTATCACCGATCAGAGTCATCAACGGGCCAGGATTTTACGGATTCTGGGCGATCGCATTCGTTTAGCGCTTACGGAAAACAAAGTGGTGATTGTGGCAGGCTTTCAAGGGGTGAGTGAACAAAAGGAAATCACCACCTTAGGGCGTGGCGGCTCGGATACCACGGCGGTGGCGCTTGCTGCGGCCTTGCGGGCTCAAGTGTGTGAGATCTATACCGATGTCGAGGGGGTCTTCTCAGGCGATCCCCGCTGGGTGGGCGCGGCACAAAAAATTGCCGCCCTGCCGGTGGATTTGATGATCGAAATGGCCACTCTGGGGGCAGGCGTGTTGCATCCCCGTAGTGTCGAGATGGCCAAGCGCTTTCAGGTGCCCTTGCACGTGCGCAGCAGTTTGAGTGCGGGCCCAGGCACGGAGATTCTTTTTGAGAGTGTCAGGGACTGGGTGTTGCAAGGCAGGAGTGGTCAGGAGGGGGGAGGCTGCGGGGGGATGGAATCAGGGTTTGAAGCGCGAAAGGCGGGTCTTATGTCGAGTGAGAGGTCGTGGGAGATGGGTGCAGCAGGGACGTCGTCGTCCAGTGGCATGGAAGACTGGCAGGTCACGGCCGTGACCGCCGATGCCAGTAAGATGTTCTTGAAAGTGACGCTTGCCAGGCCCACGGCGCTGGCTGCGCTGTGGGAGCGAGCCGGTCGGAGCCATTTGAGTTTAATTGCCTTAAGTTTTGCAGACGGCGTGGTGCGCTTTTTTTCCGAGCGGGAAGCCGAAGGGGAGTGGCGGCAGCACTTAAGTGAGCTGGTACGCGAGGGTTTTGTCACCGAGTACCTGATTGAATTGGGCTTAGTACCGCTTTCCGTTTTGGGGCATCGCTTAAGTCAAGACGGTAGGGCGTTAGCGGAGCTGATGGAAACGCTTGCGGGAGCGCACATCAACGTTACAAGCGGAGTCGCCTCACCGCTTGCGATGACGGTGGGGGTGGCAGCTTCGCAAGCTGAAGCTGGGGTGCAGGCCTTGCACCAAGCCTGGCTTGAGAGGCAAGGAGCGGCGTCATGAGGAAAGCGCAAGCCTCAGGGACCATCACCGGTAAACGCCAGGCGGCTGCTGTTGTAGGATCGCCTGCTGAGACGGTCTATGATTGCATGGTGGTGGGCAATGGCTGGGCGGCACTCGGGCTGGTGGGTTATTTAAGTTTGCAATCCAAGATGGTGCTTTGGGTGCAAGGCAGCGGCGCCAGACTGTCGCCGCCGCTTGCTAGTCTCACGCGGGGCATCGGCGCGCGGGCCTTCGCGGTTTTAGCGGAGCGCTTAGGGATCACCTTAGGAGACTTACAAATCGGGACGCTACTGAAGGTGCGACGCGGTAAGGCCTTTCGTGAGCCGCACTGGCTCAGAGGCGACACGCGCGAGGAGCAGCAAGCCTTGATGCAACAGGGGTTATGGGGTCCGGAAGCCACGGTGTTAGGTTTGGAGAGTGAGCGCTATGACTTGACGGCTTATGAGTTGGAAGAGGCTATGCGGGCGGTGTTACTCAGGTCTGGTGAGCGATTGCGGGTGGTGGAGGATAACCCGCTCATGGCTTTGAAAAAAAATGAGGGGGCTCAAGGGGGTGTTGGTAGTGGTCGCGTTTGGGGCTTAGAGCTAGGATCAGGCGAGACTTTTTGGGGCACACAGGTGTTTTACGCCGATCAGTTGGGTTTGCTGGCAGGTTTAGAGGGTTTACCGCAAGCCTTAACGCTTCAGGTGCAACGCGAGCCGATGGGGGCGTTACAAGCGGTGTTTAAGCACCAGAGGGATTTAGGCTTGGGGGGGTTAGATAGTTTTTGCAGTGAAATTGCCAAAACGGCAGGCGATCAGGGTGAGAATCGCCACCTCTGGGGTTACTTTACCCAGTGCGGCTGGTACAGCATCTGGACGGTCTATCTCTCGGCCGCTGAGATTGAAGACAATCACCAGATTGCCAAACGGCTCAGACGGATGAAAAGCACTTTGAATAAGGTTTTTGAGGACCTCACCCCTTACGGTGAAAGCGGGCAGCGTGCTGAGAGCGGCGGTGAGGAAGCCGCTGTTCGGGGTTCTGGCCACGCTCTGCCGCCGCCGCTCTTTACTGAGACCCTGGCGCAAGAGCAGGTGCGTTTTGTCCAGGAGTTGCTGTTTGGCGCAGGGATGAAAAAAACCAGACGTCTTGGCGGACTGAAAAACCCTTGGGGTGAGGCAGGCGATCAGGCGGCGCGTCTTGAGGAATGGCCTGAGGTGTGTTTTCTCACCGATGGTTTTGGTCCGGCGCAGGCCTTTGCGCAAGTGGTGAGCGCGTTAGGCCTCGAGCTTGGGCATTTTGATACCCAAGCAGAAAAAATCGACTTGGGCGATTCCGCCTTGTTGCCTGAGCAGCTGGGCTGCCCGCCTAGCGGTGGTGCCGGTGGTGAGGAAATCGTCCACCAGGATCACGCGCTGTGGAGCGGTGATGGCGGTCGCGGTGATGCCCCGGCCCAAGACGGTGCGCTTGAGTGCTAAGGTGAGCCCTCGTGCTGGCTGCGGCGCGCGGTAGCGGAGTGCAAAGGCATGGCTGCGCCTGCTCTCGCCTTTGCGTTCGGCTTGCCTGAGTGGTGAGGCCTGGCTGGAGGGTGGGAGGGTGGTTTCTAGCAGCGGGAGCACGGGTAGCTGGGTTAAGCCCGAGAGCCAGTGGGCGAGCTGGGCGGCTCTGCTGCCTTGCATCTGCCACGCGCGAAAGTAATCTTGCGGGAGCGGGACGATGCCTGCTACCTGCGGGTTGAGGGTGGGTAGTTTTTGGATCAACGCCTGCAGGGAGCCTGGGGAACTTGAGGAGTTTAATGAGGCGTGCTGGTGGGGCTGCAAGATTTGGCGGGTAAAAAGCGTGCCTGCTTTTTTCTTCCACTGCCGCAAGATCGGGTAGCCGTGCTCGCTCATCAGGTAAAGCGCGGTGAAGGAGGCCAGATCGGGGTATTCGATCCAGGGGCGCAAGCAGGGGTGAGCCGCTTCGCTTAAGCCGCGGGGATCAAACGGCTGCGACGTGACAGGTTGGCTTAAGCACAAGGGACTTGCGCAGCGGGGGCACAGCGGTGGGCACGCGCACAATTTGCGCACGCACCGCGAGCAAAGCGGGAACGACGGGCTGGGGAAGTGGCTTGTTGGGGTCTCATCAGCAGAGGGGACGAGACTTTGGGAACAGTGGATGCAACAGGTGAGGTGCAACAGCGGGCGTAAGAAGGCAGCGGTGGTCAGTCTTGCCCACGTAGGCAGCAGGGGAGCGGGCGGTGTTGTTGTTGGGGGTGACCAGTGACTGGGTTGTTCGGGCATGACTTAGCGCTCAGGTGAGAAGCGGGAAAGTGCAGGGACCCTCTCCCGTAAGAGGTTTTGGCCCGTCACCGAGCTGGGCGGGGTAAGGCCCAGCAGGTGGCAGACGGTCGGCATGACATCAATCAGGCTGCCTGCGGCCAGCTCAGCGGGATACGGACTGGGGGCTGGGGAAACTGCAGGGGGAACAAAGACGATGGGCACGGGATTTAAGGTGTGTTGCGTATGAGCGCGGCCTTGGGCGTCTTGCATTTCTTCGGCGTTGCCGTGATCGGCAGTCAGGAGGGTGGCATAGCCTGAATCTCTTGCCGTTTCAATGACTTGCTTGAGGCATTGATCCAAGGTGGCCAGACTCAAGCAGGTGGCAGGATAATTGCCGGTATGGCCTAGCATGTCGGCGTTGGCAAAATTGATTAAAATAAACGCATACTGCCCCTGCTGTAAGGCTCGCACGGCTTGGGTGGCGACCCCTTTTGCACTCATCTCAGGGGCTTGGTCGTAGGTGGCCACCGCTTTCACGGAGGGGATGAGGAGGCGGTCTTCGCCAGGGAAGGGTGTTTCTTGTCCGCCGTTGAAGAAAAAAGTGACATGGGCATATTTTTCGGTCTCCGCCAGCCTGAGCTGGGTGAGGCCGTGCTGCGAGAGCCATTCTCCTAAAAGCCCACCACGGGCGGAGGGCAAGAATGCTACCTCCAGGTGCTGGAAGGTGCGATCGTACTGAGTCATGCCGCAAGCCTGGCTGAGAAGAACCGTGACCTTGCGCTTAAAGCCTAAAAACTTTGGGTCGGTCAGCGCTTGGGAGATCTGGCGGGCGCGATCGGAGCGAAAATTAAAAAAGATCAAACCATCGCCCGTGCGCATTGCCCCTTCGGCTGCAAGCAAGACGGGCTCAAGAAACTCCTCAGAAGGAGCAGAAGAAAAAGGAGGTGGCGGCACTTGCTGGGGATCTGGGGCGGAAGTTTGCAGCGTCACGGGATGGCTGGCGCCGCTGGTATTGCGGAGGGTCTCAAAAGGCGATAAGTCGTGGGGGAAGGATGGGGATTTGCGGCTGCGGCCTCCGGTGAGGACGTCGTAGGCCGCTTCGGTGCGCTCCCAGCGTTGATCGCGGTCCATGGCCCAGTATCGCCCCATCAAGGAGGCTAACTTGGCTTGTCCCGAGTGAAAGCTTGGGTGTTGCAGCAGGCGGGTTAAAAAAAGCGAGGCTGATCCTGGCGGGGTGTCGCGCCCGTCTAAGATGGCATGCACCCAGATGGCCGGGATTTTTTCAAGCACGGCAAGATCCAGGAGGGCGAGCAGGTGATCCAGATGACTGTGAACGCCTGCGTCAGACAGGAGGCCGAGGAGATGCACCCGCCCGGTGTGCTGGCGTGCGGCTGCGAAGGTGCTTAAAAAAGCCTGATTTTTGAAAAACTGCTGATCTTCAATGGCTTGCTGAATGCGGGTTAAATCCTGGTGCAACACTCTGCCTGCCCCGAGCGTCATGTGTCCGACTTCGGAATTGCCCATCACGCCTTCCGGAAGACCGACGCTTGGGCCGTGGGTGAGTAATTGCGAGTGCGGAAATTGCGCAAGCAGGCTACGGTAATAGGGCATAGCGCCGTTCAAAACGGCGTTAAAAGGCGAAGGCTTGGCAATGCCAAAGCCATCGAGGATGATGAGGAGGCATTTTTTGGCGCTAGCCGAGGGCTGAGCCGGTGGGAGCGGGAGCGGATGAGAGGGTTGAGTCATGAAGTCACCTTTGTTACAAGCCTGGAACACTAGCCAAAAATTTCAAAAAAAAGTGGGCACGCGCTGGTATTTGCCGAGAGTGTATCGCGAGTGCGTGATTTTTACAAATAGGCGAGAGGCGAAAGAAGCGAGAGCCTATAACGAGTGAAAAAAAAATGCTCATCAGGCGCAAAAGAGTGCGCAGGGTGGGGCGGGCAGGTTGGCAAGCGCGGGTTTTTGCCAAGAACCCCCGCGTGAGAACCCACAGAAAAACCAAACCCGGCGAAGCGTCAAGCAAAAGAAAGCGAGGTCAGCGATGAGTGAGATTCCAGGTGAGCACAAAAAGGTGCGCGGGGTTGCAGCCATGAGAGAGACGGAGAAGCAGGAGAAGGCGGCTGTTAGTCCGGTGCGGGTTTGTTTGGTCGGGCCGCTTGGCAAAATGGGGTCTCAGGCGGTCGGCTGGTTTCAGCAGTGGCCTGATTTAGAGCTGGTGGCGGTGGTGGCGCGCAAACGGCAATCTCAACCCGATGATGGTCTTCAGTCTCAGTCGCTGCCGCTCCTCAAAGAGCTGTTACCGGCTGCCAGTCAGTGGCCTGCGGGCGACTTACCCTTAAGTTTTGATCTGCAAGCGGCACTGCAGGCAAGCGGCGCCACGGTGTTACTCGATTTAACTTCGCCTGAAGCCGGGTTTCAGCATGGCTCTCTGGCGCTTCAGTGCGGCGTGGCACCGGTGCTAGGCGCAAGCGGCCTGACGCTTGATCAACAAGCAGGCCTGCAAGCGGAAAGCCTCCGCGCAGCGGTGCCAGCGCTTTGGGTGCCTAATTTCTCACTCGGCGCCGCACTCCAACTGAAGCTGGCGCAAGCGGCGGCACGCTATTTTCCCGCCATTGAAATCATCGAGTCGCACCATCAAGAGAAAAAAGACGCACCCTCGGCAACCGCTTTGGTGACCGCACGCAGCTTGCTACACAGTGCTGGTGCCAAGTCGCGGCCGATCCCGGTCCATTCCGTGCGGTTGCCGGGGATCGTAGCTGAGCAAAAAATTCTTTTCGGGGGCTTCGGAGAAACGCTCACGCTTGAGCACCGCGTCAGTGACCGGGCTGCTTACCAGCACGGAGTGGCGTTGGCGCTCAGGTCCGTGCTGGGGTTACAGGGTTTTCAAGTCGGGCTGGCAAGTCTTCTCGAGTGAGCGAAGTGCGTTACGCCAGTGACGGATGGTACTAAAAGATCGAGGTCGAGGCGGTTGCTTGAGCGGGCCTTAGAAGGTCAGCATCATGCCTGAGTAGGAGACAAACACCGAGGGATCAGAGTTGATGCCGCTTGCAATGTCAGAGGCAAACAAGGCAAACGAGGATTGCAAGTAAGCGAGCTCGGTAAAGAAGCTGACATGCGCCACGGGTTCATAGGCGTAACCTAAGCGGGCCGTGCCGTTCCAGTTGATGCCAGGGCCATAGGCGGCATTCATCAGCGTCGGACCTTTGGAGGTGTTTAAGTAACTGGGCTTCAAGTCCGCTTGATTCAAGATGGCAGAATAGCCCACGCCGCCATAAATGGCATGATTGCCAATCGGTTTTTTCACCGTGAACCAGCCGCCGGCCTCACTCATATCACTGCCGGGTGAGAAAAAGCCTAAGCTGAAGGTCCCTAAGTTAGCGAGATTGCGGCCAATGTAAAACTCGCTGCGGATGTTAACGGCCACGTCCGTGCCGACCCACTCAGCAAACAAGGTGGCGCCGTAGGCAGGAACCGGTGTGGTCCAGAAACTTTTCGGGTTGGTGAGCAAACGAGTGGCAATGCCTGAAATCCCCAGTTGGCTCAGTCCTTCTTTCAGGGTCAGGCGCACTGCCAGCGTCGGGGTGTTGGAGACTTCCATTAAGCTGTCGGCGTTCAAACCACCGCTGGTGCTGGCATTGTGCGGCATTTGCATGCCAATCCCGACGCGCGATTCAAACGAGGGAGTCGCGTGGACCCAGACTAGTTGCTGTCGCATAAAACCCAAATCGCCTGACATATAAAAGTGGCCAATCAAGTTATAGGTATGTGGGATCAAGGGCGCAAAAACGTCCCAATCTTGTCCGGCCACCACGGAGTCGGTTTCTGAGAAGAAAAACTGACCAAACGCCCGGCGCAGCCGTAAAAGTGAGCCGGCAGTGGGGGTAGGGTTCTGGGCATTAAAGAAATCAAACTCAAAGGTCCCACGAATCTTGTCTTTGCCAATATTAAAGCCAAATCTTGATTGCTGCACCTGAAAGCTCAGTCGGCTATCGCTGGGTTCATAGGACCCTGTGAGTACGGGGTTGCCTGCGGCGGTAAAAGCGCTGGAGTTCGGCTGGCTGAGCGACTCCACCGCGCCTGAGGTTTGAATGAAGGTGGGTAAAATGAAGCCATAGATCTTAATCGGCAAGCCGCTCTCGACGAAGGCCTCTTCCACCGGCGCCATGGGCTCAGAAAAGGCGTAAGCCAGGGAAGCGGACTGGCCGGCAAGATCAGAAAGGCCAGACAGCAGCATGATGCTTAAGATCAGGGAGGAGCAAGAGATAGAGCTCAGCAGGGGATGAAGCAGTGAAGAGTCTTGTGCACGCTTGCCGCCAAGTGGCAAGAAGCTTCGATCAGGTTGTAACCCTGTGAGATGAGTTGCGGAAAGAGTGGTAGTTGCTGTCGTCGTCGGCTTGCTGTTCGTGGTGTTCATCGATTGTGCTCCCTTGGAGTGGTTTAGCGTCAGTAGCTGGAATAGGGTTTTGAGTAAAATGAAAAAAACTTTTACTCATTATGTTTTGTGGTTAACCTTTAAATTTCAAAGCTAAACGTGAGGACTCTTTTGTCTTTCGTCATTTTTTTGACGAGTCCCTTGTCCGTTCTCTGGTCCTTCTTCTCGCGATCATTCCAAGCAAACTTTTGCTGGAGGGTGCCGGGAGGTGGCTTGGCTTTTCTCTCCCTTGAGATCTGACTCTCTTAAGGGACTCCCCTAAAAGAAGTAGCATAAAATATTTAGAGAATGAAATTATAATCAAAAATTGTTATTTTTAGTTATTGTTTGAATTTTTAGAGAGCAATTTCCTCATTTTGTCACAGTGAGGGGTTAAAAAATCGCCAATTTGAGTTTGGTTTTTTCCGATCATCTGCCAGGACCGAGAGTCGAGCGCGGGGGGGGGGGGAGAGGCTCGTTTTTTTGGGACGAGGGGGAGGGTAAGGGGGAGGGGGGGTGATGGATGAATGAATGAATGGATAGATAGGTGGGTGGGCGCGGGCTTTTTTGGGAAAAAAAAGACAGGCGGGCTGCAAGATTTTGCCGTCCGCCTGTCTTTTTTGTTTGTCTGAGAGACGCAGCGTCAGTCTACGGGGTGGGGGCGATCAATCAGTCACCGCACCGATCTTCTGCTCTTTGATGGTTTTCCGCTATCATCTCTGCCGGACCTACTCTCCCGAACTGCCATCAAACTTCAGAAGAAGGGCTGGCGCAGCGCCACCTTTTTCTGCGACCTGAGTGAGCCGAAATTCGGGCTTATTGTGGAATTAGGGACGAGCTCGGTGGGTGAGGTCAATTTTTTGCTCGGAAAAGCGCGAAACGATCGTTGAGAATCCATTCTTTGCGAGCAGGATACATAAACATAAAACAGCCATAACTCCTCCTTGAAGCAGCCAAACGATCCTGAGGAGCACTATCTCCGGCAGGATCAAAATTAAAAGACCCAATGTGGTTCACTTTGAGCTTGCGCGGCTTGAGATTTCGAGTTAGGGTTGAAGTCCTCTTTACAGGGAGGGGCTTACTCCTTGACCCAAAAAACTTTTTTGAATGTTTCAGCACCCAAAAAAGTTTCAAGACGTAGGCTCTTTTCATCTCATCACTTAAAGCACTCCTTTAATCGCTCGTTTTCACGGGCATTCTCTTTTCCACCTCCCAATAGCTCATGAGCGACTTGAGGTTTTCGTGTGACTCAGTCAAACTTTTGCAAGTTTTTGAGTTTTCAGGTCTACCTTTTTTTTCGCTCTTTTGAACTTCTGCTTCAGGCTTTTTTTTGAAAAAACCTTAATGGATCAGCCTTTTCGCGCCTCAAGTGAATTGATTTGCTTAACTACGGTTATCGATTTTCACGAGCTTTGTCTAGTGATTTTTTGAAAAAAAAAGATAAAAAATAAAATTTAAATTTTTTTTAAAAAAATTTACAGTTTTTAGTAAAAAAATAAAAAAAACTATTGTTATTAGATACTTAAGAAAATAGCTAAAACCTATAAATCCTAATTTCTGAAAAACTTCAATTTTTTTTCCGGTTTCTTTTTATTTTTATTGTTGATTTTGCCATTTTCAGCTATCAATACAGTCCCATGTTAACCAAAGTGCTCTCTTTAGATGATGATCCAGTGTTGCAGGTCGAGTTAACACGTTATTTGAGCTCTTCGATGGACATCGAGATTTGCAAAGAATCGACAGAAGCGCTGCAAAGACTAAAAAACAGTAATTTTGATGTAATCTTGTTGGATAAGCATCTCAAGCTGGAGGGGATTTCTGGAATTGATTTGATCCCGATGCTAAAAAATCAGTTCCCCTGGATGGCCATCATCATTTTGAGTTACGACGACGACTTTAGTGGGATCAAAAAGGCTTATGCTTACGGCGCAGATGATTTTATCTTAAAGTCCTCCAGCATGATTGCCCATCTCCAGATCCGCATTCCTGAGGCTTTAAGGCGCATTCGCTCGACTCATTATTTGGATTTACAACAAACCCAAGATGAGTTTCAAGATTGTCCGCTGTTAGGGCAGTCTGCGGCCTTAATGAATGCTTTAAAGCGGGTGGAAGAGATGGAAAAAAAACCTTCGCTCCCGGCGCTGTTGGTTGCTGAGCAAAAATCCGGCGCCCTGACGCTTGCCAGGAAAATGTGGGAGGCGAGGAAGGATTGTTACCGCCCCTTTCAGGTGCTGGATCTTTTAAAAGTCGCGCCTCACGATGTCGAGGCACTGCTCTTTGGCAAGGCAAGCGTTAACGCAAAGGGTGAGCGCTCGGTGGTTCGCGGATTTCTGCAAATGTGTTTTCGTGGCGATCTGGTGATTCATGATCTGACGAGCCTACCGCTTGATTTGCAAAAACGATTGGCTGAGTGTTTGCGGGCGGGAGTGGTGGTGTTGCCGGAAGCCGATTACTCCGTGGCCATCGACGTGCGACTCATTGGCATCGAATTGCTGAATGTCGGTGAGGTCGCAGTAGCAGGGATGTTCTCGGCGCCGGCGTTGTTGCCGTCCTCGGTGGATTCGGGCTTGGAGTCACGGGCTTGGGATCCGGATTTGTATGCGTTACTCTCAGAAAATAAGGTTTTACTCCCGCCTTTGCGGCAAAGAAGTAGGGATATTGCCCAGATTGTCGATTACTATTTAGAGCGCCAGTTTGAGGGAAAGCGCTATACTTTGAGTGCTGATGCCGCTCATTTTATGCAAGATCAAGTGTGGCCGGGAAATTTTCAGCAAGTGCGGGGGGTGATTGATGCCACGCTTGCCATGCGGGGGTTTCCGCTGCTCTGTCAGTTGGATATGCTCGATTTTGTGCAAGCCAACGTCACTCACACTGTGGCGCCCAGTTGTCCCGTCGAGCTTCCGTTTCCAAAAAAGATTACCAAAATTAGTCGCGAAAGCTATGACGCTTGCATGACGAACATTGATCGCCATTATATCGTCTCGGCGGTGAATTTGTGCGACGGTGACTTGAAGAAAGTCTCTGAGCTGATGGGTTTTTCGATCACCGGGCTGTATCATAAGTTGGCGCAACTCAAGATTAACTTGAAGGAAGTGAAGAAGATTCGCTCGCGTGCCAGGCTAAAGAAAGTCAACCAAAGAGAGTTTATTCTTGATTTCTCGTAATCCTTATAAAACAGCCCTGCAAGAGTCCGTCTATCCCGTCGAGTTTACCGCACCTGCAGGGTTTTTCCCGCCTGAAGGAAAAGTGCATCAATTGCGCTCAAGTTTAGGGATGTTGGGGGGGTTGCTGCGCATTTTGTCCCTGATCCCGGAAGTGAAGCAAGATCAACAGGTGGCCGCTCTTTTTTTAAGTGCGGAGCGTGCTTTAGCCCAGCTGCAAGAAGATGGCGAAGCCTGGGTGGCGGTTTATCGCCAAATTGAAACTATGGAGCAATCCCAAACCCCGCTTCAATCTGAGTCCAAATCTCCGTCCCCATCCCCATCGTCTTAAGTGCCGCTAAGGCTGAGCGTCTTGGCATCAAGCGCAAGCTACTGGTGGTCGTTTTTTCCGAGTCAAAAAAAAATTCTACCCACGCCTTTGACTGTGCTGTAGTGGACGAGCTGCGGGATAGGTATCCGCTCATAAAGTTGTGAAATAACCCAAAAGGGTCTCAGCGAGGCCGGCTTCGTCACCTCACCACATTAGGCAGCAGACGATCACCCGGGGAGG
>JAYTHP010000219.1:0-8842 GCA_043732485.1 Oligoflexia bacterium | reverse complement strand
GATACACCCACGGCGTGCGGCTCATCACCTTGTCGGGCAGCGAGCAGTTGGTTTCGTTTGAGTGCATGGTGGACTACTCCCATACCCCTGACGATCCCAATGGCACCGAAGCGACGGACGACGGAGCAGGCACGAGTAGCGTTGACGACGACGAAGACGACGGTGGTGGTGACGGCGGCGGCGGTCTTTAGGCCCATGAAACGCGCAGAGGAGCCTTTCGCTCGGCTCTGGCCTTGGCAACTTCAGGGGCGTTGGTCGCAGTGGATGGGGCGGCGGATGCCCTGGTGTCTCGTGATGGGGTTTACTGCGCTCGTAGGTGGGGTTGCTTGCACGGTGGATAGCGCCAAAAATCATCTCAGTCTCGCTGAAAAGCTTTGGAGCGACCGCGAGTACGCTGCTGCGGTCGGGGAGTATGAGAAAGTCTGGCTGAAGGATCCGCAAGGGAAGCTCGGGATGAAGGCGCTCTATGAGGCCGGTCAGACGCAAGGCCTTTTCTTGGGGCAGCCGGTGGAGGCGTTGCAGAAGTTACAGCAATACGTCCACTTGGGGGGGCCACGAGCGGAGCATTACTGGGAAGCCCAAGAACAAATTGGGGATCTATTATTTTTAAAACTAGAGCGTTACGAGCAAGCCATCCCGCATTATCAGGCCTTAATCGACTTGGGACCTGAGCGGATGGAAGTGCCGGAGTTTTTGTTCCGGATTGCCAAGAGTTATTTCTTACGCTTTCAGTTTGCGCAAGCCATTAACACCTATCGTCAGGTCCTGTCGCGCTATCCGGAAAGCTCCTGGGCTGAGCAATCGGAGTTTGAGATCGGCTCAAGCGAGTTGACGGCTGAGCACTATAACTTGGCGCAAAGCGCTTTTCAGGGGTATTTGCACCATTATCCGCACGGACACCGCCGTCCTGAGGCAGAATTTGGTTTAGCATCGTGCTGGGAGGGGTTGGATCATCTTCCTGAGGCTTACCAGCTGTATAGCGGTTTACTCAGCCAGCACCCTTCGCCGCGCACCATTTTGATCAAGCTTGCGCGCATGAAAGAGCGCTTGGCGGCTAAGGGTTTTCGCGAAAGCAAATGAACAATTGTGATTTTTAAAAATTTTCGTTACAGTTGCCAACATCAGAAAAAATTTCGAAAGGTTTGCATCCGATGAGTGAGGAACATGGTTTTAGTTTTTTAGCGCAACTTCCGGGCTTTGCGCTGTTGCCCCAAGCGGTGTCAACCGCCCTGCTGGTTACCCTGTTGCTGGCCTGCCTGGGCGCTTGGGCCGGGTTGCAACTCAGACGCGCCCAAAGGGCTACCCCCGGACCGCTCATCCCCTCCACCCAGCTCACGTCCTTGCATTTTTTTGACATCCTAGCCGAACAGCTCTATCAGTTGACCGAATCGGTCATTGGGAAAGCCGATACCCCCACGTTTTTTCCGCTGATTGGTGCCCTCTTTTTATTCATCGTCACCTGTAATTTAATTGGTCTTTTGCCGGGCTTTGAGCCGCCGACTGACAATTTTAATGCCACTTTTGCGCTTAGCATGTTCGTGTTTCTCTATTATAATTACGCGGGTCTCAGATCCCACGGGGTGAGTTATCTTAAGCATTTTCTAGGCCCCGTGGTCTGGCTTGCTCCTTTGATGTTAGTCATCGAATTAGCGTCCCATCTGGCAAGACCGCTGTCACTTGCCTTGCGGTTGCGCGGCAATATCATGGGCGATCATTTGGTGTTAGGCGTTTTTAGTAGTTTGGTTCCTTACCTCTTACCCATCATTTTTTATGGGCTAGGATTGTTTGTAGCCTTTATTCAAGCCTTCGTTTTTTGTTTAATGACGATGGTTTATATTTCCCTTGCGGTTTCGCATGATCATTGAGAAGAAAGGATCGGATTTTAGAATGCGTTTTTTTAAGAAGGTAGTAGTCGCGGTAACGGAACAAAACTCAGTCAGCTTAGGGCTAGCGCTGGTGGCAGTTTTAGGGGCTCCTCAGTTTGCGTTTGCAGAGGACCTGGCGGCAGCATCTAGCATGCATGACCCGTTTGCCTCACTGGCAGCGGCTTTGGCCATTGGCATTGCGGCCTTTGGTGGTGCCATGGCGCAGGCCAAGGCAGCCTCTGCAGCTTTAGAGGGCATTGGCAGAAACCCTGCGGCGAAAGAAAAGATCTTCATCCCGATGATCGTCTCGCTGGCTTTGATTGAGTCGTTGGTCATTTATGCGTTCATCGTGGCAATGGTGAAGATCAAGACCTGAGTTGGAGCGCCCGCGTTCGAGAAAAAAAACTTAGAGCAAAAAGTTAGGGGTAGAGAAGACAGCCTCCACTTTCCCCTCCACCCCCCTCAAGCCAAGTGGCTTGTGGAGCCGTAAGAGTTTTCAAGACCCCGGATTTTTCAAGACAAAGTGAGAGTGCCGCTTAAAGTGGTCTCACAGCGTCAGAAAAATCACGGGGTCTTTTTTTTAAAATGTTTTTAAGACGTTTAAAGCCGCACAGTTTCTTGCGCTGCCGACTGGTGGGGGTCAGTGACTTGAAAATACTGCATGGGTAGGCTTTCACTGTCATGCAGGCTGACGCCACGAGGTAGCTGATGGGTTTTCCCGTAATTCCAATGCCAGGCGCGACCGCAGCGGGCACATTCCATGGAGTTACAGCCGCCTGAGCGCTCAGTGAGGGTGTCACAATGGGGGCAGGGGCGAATTAAGGCTTGAGGTGAGCGGGCTTGCTCGAGCAGTTTTTGGTGGCTTTTTTGCGACTGGGCGGTGGTGAGGGCCCAGCTGTGGCAAAAGATGTCTAGGGGGTGAACGAGCAGGCACCCTGGACACTGAGCTAGCCGCTCTTGGCAGGCCTCACACTGTTGTGGAGGGTGGTTGGAAATCAGCCCTAAGCAGGCTGTGTCGCCACAAGGAATTTGATTACAGGCTTGTTGCAGTTTTTTTAATCTCACCACCAGCGCTTGCTCCACCCACTGTTGATCCCTCTGGCTTAGTTGGTTTTGCTGCAGTTCTTTGAGTAAGGCTTCAGGATTGACTGGTGCTTTACAAAAAAAACAGCAACTATCGCGAAAGGTTTGGCTTGGTAGGCTCAGTTGCCGCTTAAGACACTCCAAACACAACCAACAGCTCGGATCGCACTGAGGGGCGTAGCGGAGCAAAGCCGCGTCCTCGAAGCAAACGGGGCAGCAAGTCGTAGCAGGAATGTCATCCTCAGTGCCCTCACCCTCACCCTCAGCAGTCTCATGAGCCTCGAGACCTGCTAGGCGTGTCTGTGCGCGGAGCGGAGGAGCGTCTTCGCACCCGGCGGATACGCCGCTGGCACGCAAGACTTGCTGGTAGGAGTAGTGCAACGCCCGGCGCTGGGTGCTGTTTTTGCCCTGCTGTAAGGCCAGGAGGATTCTCGTAAAGCGGGCCTGACCTAAGACGTCACGGATCAAGATGCGTTGGCCTCCCAGTGCCTCTTCGAGTTTTTTTAGTCCACGGGTGCGCTGATGGAGTTCCTGTAGGTGAGCAGGCCTGGCTGCCGTGAGGTCGAGCTGATTGATCCAAAGCATGAGGGAAGATTCAATCAGCGTATTCATTTGACTCCAGGCGGGGTGGTTATAAAGGCTTTCCCAAAATAGGCTAAGGTGCAGCAGGCGTAAGGTCCACTCCGGTGCGGCAGCAAACCACGCTGGCCAAACCAGTGGCGTGCGAAAGAGGTGCGTGAGAAACGTTTGATCGAGGGAGCGCATTTGTGCTTCCGTCAGTGGGCGGCTGGCAGTAGCAGCAGCGGCAAGCTGCTTGAAAACCTGGGGTTTTTGCAATTCAATGGCATGCTTCAGATCCTTGAGAGTGGGTGCAAGACCAAGCGCCAAAAGGCACCGTAAGAAATCAGGATTTTGCGATTGGATGGCAAGGACCAAAGCTCCTTGTCCGTTAAGTTTCCTGTTGGCATGCTGGAGGAGGGTTTGAAAAACCTCCAGGTGCCCCAATGCAATAGTCCACTGCAGCAGGGATTTCGCGGTGCGTGATTTTTTGTCCCTGATCCGGAGGTTTGGATCGCCGCCGTCTTTGAGATAGGCTTCAAGCTGCAAGGCATCATTCTGGGTGAGCGCCAACAGGAGCGCACTGCGTGAGAGCAGGGGTGTCTCTGGGGCGGACTCTAAGAGCAGTTCAGGCCGCTGCTGCAGCAAGCCGCGCGGTTGTCTCAGCGGAGTAGCCCAACTCGGGCGGGTGACGAGGCCGAGGGCAAGGCAAAGGCTAAGGAAGCTAACGAAGCGCCGGGGAGTGGTTGCGCAAGCGGGAAAGAGCAACTTCAGGGGAAGCGCCAGGGAAACTATCGCCAGGGGAAAAATCATGATGCCCTGATGTTGCTGGTAAGGAGTGTTGTTTGTCAACCTTCATTTGAGCTGGGATCATTTTAACCCAGGAGGATCTTCCTATGAGCGAGTCGTTTTACCCTCTGTGTGTGGGGGTGAGCGTAGACCCTGCGCGTGTTTTTTTCTCTCTCTGTTTCTTATCATAGAAGCCTCGAGGGAGAAGCCTTCGAGACCTCTAGGAGAGGGACTTTAGGGAGTAAGGTTCAGGAGAAGAGCTTGAGGTGCAGGCTTCAGGCGGGAGGGAGAGGAGGGAGCGCCTGATACTGCATCGGCATTTCCTCGCCGCCATGCAAGGAGACGCCCTCAGGCACGTCGCTAATTTTTCCAAACACCCAGTGCCAGTTTTGTCCACAGCGATGGCAGCGCATGGAATTGCACCCTTCGCTTTTCTCACTCATGGTGCCGCAATGAGGACACGGGCGAATGACAGCGGTCGCTTGACAGGCGGCTTGTTGCAGCAGCTCAAGATTCCTGGCAGCACTGCGCTCAATTCTAAGCCACTGGTGGCAGCTGATGTTTTGAGGGTGCGCCTGCTGACATCCCTTCTCACAGATCATCTGTGATTCGCCGCATTGATTGCAGCGCCGGGTGGGTGCGTGTTGGCTTTGCATCACCCCACTGCACTCCGGCTGATCGCAAGCCGTTTCGCGGCAGGCCTGCTGCATTCGTTTTAAGCGCAAAAAAAGCGCTGCTTGGGTCTGCTGCACCAGCCGTGGATCAAAACCCTTACGCTCCATTTCCGTGAGCAAGGAGTGCGGGTGAATGCGGATTTTGCAAACTGGGCACTGGGCGTCATCCGGGAACTGGCTTTGCAACTGCAGCTGCCAAAATAAGCACCCCTGACACATCAAGCAAGCAGAACCGCAAGCGGGAGTAGCGTGCAGCCGCTCGTTGCGCGGAACCGGCTCCCAGCAAATGGAACAACAGTTGCGAGTGGGCGGCAAGCCTAACGGGGGAGAGGTTGCGACGGCTGCCGCCTGCAAGGGCACAAGGTGCAAGTGGTCTGGCAAGGGGTGAAACAGCGCAAAAGTGCGGGCAAACTCCCGCTCCAGCGCCTCTCGCTTTCGTTCGGCGCGCTCGGTTTTAAAGCTTTCCATCACCTGCTCAAAACCTTCTACACCAATCAGGGTTTGCAGCCAGTCGCGGTTACCAAGTAAGACCAGCTCTAATGTCAGGTGACGTCGGGCTTGAGCAGAGGGCGTAAGCGTGGGGTCTTGCTTCAGGTAAAAGAACAGACTCTCAAAGAGGCTTTGGATCTCGGTGGGGTCAGGCAGCGCATGAAAAGGGATCCAAAAATCCGCTTGTTCAAGCAGTCCCATCATCCACCCAGGGTAGGCCTGAAACCACGCGCCCCAGGAGAGTGGATCATCAGCCATCGTCTCAAGCAAGGCAGTTTCGAAGACGGAGACGTCAAAACCTGCGCCGTCTCCTGATCCCTCTCTTGGTTCTTTGAGATGAGGGTTGTTTAAGTCTGGGATCAGCTCAACCGACTGGGCGGAGTCGGCAAGTAATTTGAAAAAATCAGGCTTATTCAAGCGAATACTTTCCGTCAGCACGGCTAGGGATTGTGGTCTTGCTCCTGCCTCAAGCAGTTGCTCTAAAAAAACACTCTCATTGGCATGAATCGCCCAAGAAAGGGCACACCTGAAGTTCAGTTTCTGGGCGTTCTGCAAAAGCGCTAGGAAAACAGGATAATCTGCCTGCTCAATGGTCCACTGCAAAGGGGTTTTCAAGTCCTGCTCGTGGGCTAAACGAAACCTAAAGTTAGGATTGCCACCCCGCCTGAGAAAGCGTCTGACGCCAGACAGCTGGCCGCGCCGCAGGGCTGAGAGGAATAACCGTCTGGAAGGCTCAGGTTTAGGGGGAGTGGGTTGAGAAGGCGGCGACGCCGGGTGAGACCGAGCAGCCGCTCCGACTGATTGCTGGTTGCCCTCCGTCGCGGAAAAAGCCTGAGGAAGACCAGTGAGGTTGAGGAGAACGAGCATGACTAGCAGCGTACAAAGCCCGCGCGGCAGCGTCTGCGGTGGGTGCAAGAAACTCGCTGGGGCTGTCGCAAGCCTTGAGCAGAAAGTGGGGGAGGAGTCGGGGGAGGTCGGTGGCAGCAGGTGGGGGAAGAGGATGGCGAGAGGCTGAGAGCCTGGGCTAAAGAAAGAGGCGAGGAATTTTTTAGGGAATTTTAAGCACAGCATAGTTAGTCTTCAAATGTCTGATGAAGGGCCACAGCTTGTCAATTGGAAAGTGCCTCCGGAAGAGCGAAGTGAAACTGTCAAGTACCAAAAGTGGCAGCAGTCGCCGCCAGTAGATTAAGAGGACGATATCTCGCGCCGCGCGTTGCCTCGCCTGGGAGGTGAGGGCGAGCGGGTCATGTGGCTGAGCTGAAGTGTGAAACGCCCCCCGCCCCCTTTTTTTGGGGCCGGGGCCCCCCTTGTCTTAGGTTCGTGATGGCTTGTGTTGCCGTTACCCGCCGAATTCCTGCAAAGCGACAATTCTTTGGGTAGTTGCTGAGGGACTGAGCGAAATGTGCAGAGGTCTGCTTCCGGCTGAGAGGAGCTGAGTAGAACGAAGAAAAAGAAGAAGAGGCAAAAGAAAAAGAAGAATCGAAGAGGGTGTCAGGCTTTTGAGCGACAGGAGGGGGGGGGGAGAGTTGCAAGCGTATTGCCTCGGTCTGGGTCGCATGGGGGTCACACGGGGCGGGCCGGCAAAGCCCCCCCTAAAGCGTGCAGTTGCTCTCAGGGACTTGGCGCTATTGGTGCAGTTTGAGGGGCGTGGGTTACGGATCACGGATCGTCAAGAGGCCAGGGCCTTAGACACCCTTTCGCAAACCTCTAAATAGAATAAATTAGGGAATTCATGTATGTTTTTCAGATATCAAAGAAGAAAGGCGCACATAATTCCCTCGACTTGCACTCTATCAGAAAAAAGACTGGAAACTGATCCAAAAAATTTTGCCTCCTGAAATTGAAACTGGCAAGGGAACGAAAGGGGGGCGACCCCACGCAGACCTTCGAAAAATTTTTTGTGGCTTGCTGTTTTGGATTCGATCAGGATGCCAATGGGATCTGGTTCCAAGGCATCTTGGCAGCCGCACCAGTCTTGGTCAATATCTAAAAAAGTGGGTAAGCGCCGGTTTTTTTGATCAACTCATGGAAGAGGCACTGCAATTGTACGATCAGACACTCGGCATAGATTGGTCTTTTCAATCGATCGATGGGTCCTTAAAACAGGCTCCCGGATGTTCTAAAAATACTGGATAGAACCCAACAGATCGGGGCCGAACCGACATCAAGCATATGATCTTAACTGACAAAAATGGTATACCTATTGCGGTCAAGATTATTCTAGCAAACGAGTCCGATAGGCACCAGATTGAAGAAACCCTCGAAAGTATTGGACTACCCAGGCCTAAACCAAAAGAAGTTGAGCAGCACCTCTGCGCAGACAAGGGCTTCTACTAGCTGCCAACCGGCAGCTAGTAGAAGCGTGGGGCTACACTTCTCATATTATCAAGCGCGGGGCCCAAGTTAAAACCATTCGACGCTATAATGCCAAGCGGTGGGTTGTTGAACGCACCCATTTATGGCTTAATCAATACCGCGGGATTCGAACGCGACGAATTCACCGCCCCGAGGTCTATTGGGCAATGACATTTTTAGCCTGCGCTTGCGTCATTTTAGCTAAACTATGATATTCGGGGTTTGCGAAACGGGCTCTTAGACTCCACCTGCACCATCGGTTCGCCACCTTGGGTGGGGACGGATGGCACTCATCAGACCTACTGTTCTGAGCTCAATAATAACCTGGTTCCGAACAACGAAGCCGATTTCACCTTTCTCGACTCAGTCAATAATGGATTGCCAAGCATAACGTTTTCAAGCTTTCCGTCACTGACGAGCTCGATCATTCCGAGCAATCAGTATTTTCAATACCGGGCGATTTTTGAGTCCGCTGACACCGCGGGTTTGTCTGCCTATAGCACAGGAGTGGGGTTTCCGTGCTCACCGGAATTGAAGTCAGTCTCAGTGGGACCCAGTCACTATGACTCCTCCTCGCCTGCTTTGCTTAGTAACCAGTGCGTGTCGTTTTATAGCCTAAGCTCTTTCTTGCAGACTTTGGGCTCAGGGGGTTGCGCAAGCGGTATGCTTTACATCCTGGGCACCAGCAACACCGGGCCTCTTGGATGTACTGGAACGAATCCGCTTAGGCTGCGGCAGGGGGCACCACCGCGACGGCTAACGCCGCAAACGTCGTTAACGGCAATATTGGTTCCTTTGGTAGCCTGAGCCAGGTCTACTTTAAAGCCTTCTGTCAGTCCTCAGGCAGCAGCGCCTGTGAGCTGAATTAGGTGCAGCTGGGTGGGACCGATTAGGGGATCCTTGCGGGTGCGAGCGAGGGGGCCTGAGTTTTTGGGTGGCAGGGTTTTTCGGCTTCCTGACGAGCGATGGTCTTTTTCTTGATTGCGGGGAAAAAATACCCTCGCCCACGGTGATCATTAGATCCTGCAA
>JAYTHP010000218.1:0-2652 GCA_043732485.1 Oligoflexia bacterium | reverse complement strand
GGGTCGGTCTTTACCTTCGGGGACGCTAGAAACCAGGGGGACCTTAGGGCGTTATCGGCTACCAAATCATGGGAATCACAACTTTATGAGCGGATACCGGGATAGTGCCTGAAAGCGATTTGTCGCTCTTCGCGTCCACTTGCGCGCGCGCAAGTCCTCCTGCTGCCATTTTTGCCCTCACTCACCTTCGTTGTGATAAGGGTGCTGATGCAGCACGCTAAAACTTCGATAGAGTTGTTCGATCAATACGACGCGCGCCAACTCGTGCGGCAACGTCTGGGGGCCTAAACTCACCAGCTCGTTTGCAACTTGCGCCTTTAACTCTGCAGAAAAACCATAACTACCGCCGACGACGATCCTCAGATTCCGGGTCCCTTGATCCTGTAACTGAGCAAAGTGCTTGGACCAGAGCAGTGTACTGCGTGTTTTTCCCTTCTCATCTAAGAGCAAGAGATGCGATTTGCCGCCGCGCGGCTGCTTGTCGAGGCACGTGAGCAGAGTTTTTTCCTCCGTGCTTTGAATCAGTTTGCGTGAGGCTGCCTGCTGAGCAGGGCTTGGCGAACGAAAGGCTTCCGCAGTGGGCTTGCAAGGCTTGAGTTCAATTTCCTGAAACTGTCCATAGGGTCGCAGTAGCTTTTGGTAATAATCGGCTGCAAGCCTAAGACCAGGAGTTTTCAAGCTGCCAAAGGCAATGAGTTGCATGAGCATGGGAGTGAAAAAAAGCAAACCGTTATCTGAGGCGATTGCGGCAGATGATCGTGACAAGTGATCGCGGTTAATGAGTCGTGAGTGTTGACAATCGTATCGGTCTTTGTACGTCTCAGCGGTGGGTGCGGGCTCTCCTTGCCGGGGTATAAAAGTTAAGAGATCAACGGGTTAAGAGTGAAAAAAAGTAAGCGAGCAAAAAAAAAGGCAACAGCGCGCGGTGAATGCAGCGTGCGCGAGCGTCGTTGGTGCGTCGATGATGTTTCGACCGATTGACCTACCGAGTGACTACCAGAGCGCAAACGATGCCCTCACTCCCACTCACCCTCGCCCGCATCTGGCTTTAGGTTTTGGGATTTTTTTGAACGCTCAGCACTCGCTCGTTCTTCCACCCGCTGCATAGTGACTCGCCCCGGGACCAAAGAAATCAGCAGGAATCTGAATCCTGGGTGCCTCAGCCCAGAGGGACTCTAGGTCATAGTAATCGCGCAGCGCATCTAAAAAAATGTGGATCACGGTGTCACCAAAATCGATTAAAACCCAGCGTCCATCCGAGTGACCTTCGTTGGTGATGGCGCGGTAACCTGCTTTCCGCATGCTGCGCTCAACACCGTCGGCGATGGCTTTGACTTGGCGATCCGACATGGCGCTGCAAATGACGAAGTAATCGGTAAAGCCTGAGATTTTCGATAAGTCGAGGATCTTGATGTTTTCTGCTTTTTTGTCTAACGCGGCTTTCACGCAGGCCAAGGGCTTTGCATGTTGCAATTGCGGCTGAGGGTGGTTCTGAGTTTGGAGTTGGGCGTGGAGTTGAGGTTGCGGCATAATTTTTTTTACTCAATTTCTAGTGCGGTTTGCGGCGTCGCGTCGTGATGGGTGTTTTTGAGCTGAGGCAAAAGTCTTTCCAAAGCGAGCGATCTTCAGGCGACGCTTGCTCAGACTTTCCTTGGCCTTTGCCCCCAAAAGCCTTCCTCTCGCCTTGACTTCATAACATCATAGCGCTGCGATTTCAAGCGCAGGGGTATTTTGCCTCCCCGGTCGGGGCTCCCTCACGCGTTGTTCATTTGCTGAAGCAAGGAGTTCCCGCTTCCGTGGCTTGAGTTTCTGCTTGAGGATCTCGTCGTTCTAGTCGACCAAATCATAGCCCAGCAGCGCCTGCTGGCGACCCAGGCCCTCACACTGGGGATCCAGCGAGACGAAATGAAACGTGGGGCTTGGGTGACTGGTGCAGGAAAATAGCGGCTGGGTCAGGCCAGGCTGCCCTCCAGCGTCTTGGAAAACCCAGCCTAGGCTTGCGGCTCGGGTGTAAGACGGCGGGCAGCCTAGCCCTGTCACCGTCCAGGAGTCGGGGGGAGCTTGAGGGCCAGACAGGCATTCGGAAAGCATCATCGTGCTTGCGGTCGCTGGTGGCGGCGGGGTGGTGAGCAGGAAGCCTAAACTTTTCTGATAAACGAGGGCTCCCGTTGCCGGGGGAGGGGCATTGACGGGGGAAATCGTGGTGCGGAGAAAGCCTGCAGCGCCCTGCCAGCGACTCAGCTCTACCCCGTTTCTGGCTAAGCTTTGGGAGGGGTGATTGAAAAGCAAGTCGACCGTCTGAAGCACCAAGAAGCGGTTGGCAAAATCAAGACCTTGCGGAACGTACACGTAACTGAGTAAAAAAGAGGAGCCTGCTTGAAGCTGGGTTCCCCCGCTTTGCGGGTTCAGCGGGCTTAAGTAGATCGTGAGTGAGTAGTGTGCCGAGCTGCGATCCCAGGAGTTTTCATCGAGCGGCAGGAGCGGCTCTGGGAAAGGGCTAAACTGCGTGTAACCCTGGCCATCATTGTAGGGAGCAAGCGCGAGTTGCAAGGCGGTTTGCTCGCTGCCTGGGCGTTGTCCGACGTAAAACAGTCCCACCTGGCCTAGTGCTTGGAAAAAACCCGCGCCACCGGCAGGCAGCGGGGAAAAGCT
>JAYTHP010000217.1:0-8973 GCA_043732485.1 Oligoflexia bacterium | reverse complement strand
GGGGATTGATGTTGGCTAGCAGATCTTGGTAGTTTTGTGCCTGAAAGCGCACGAGTAGAGTGTCAAGCGCAGCAATGCCGATACTGCCGCCCATTTGGCGAAAGAAGTTTTGCATCCCGGCGACTTGTCCTAGCTCCTCACCGCGAAAGGCCCCAAGCACCATCTGGTTAATCGGCACAAAAAGAAACGCCATTGCTCCACCCCTGATGAAAAGCGACATCAAGATGTCATCCGCCCCTGAGTGCGAGGTCATCTTGGTGAGGGAGTAAATCGCCACTTCTGCCACCGTCAGGCCTACGAGCACGAGATAGCGAGGCTTGACTCTTTTCAGCAACAGGCCCACTGGAAACATGAACAAGCCTGTGAGGACAGCCCCTGGCATGAAGAGTAAGCCGGTTTGCGTCGCGGACATCTGAGGGATCATGTTGGTGACAAAAATGGGGATCGCAAAAGTCAGCGAGTAAAGAATAATCCCTAAAGCTAGCATCAGCATGGTGCCTGCTCTTAAGATGCTGTGCTTGAACAACCGCAAGTTCATGATCGGTTCTTCGACTTTCAGCTCCCAGAAGATAAAGCTAACGATCCCGGTAAAAGCAAGCGTGGAGGCCACCTGAATATTAGTGGCGTCAAACCAGCCATCGGTCTGCCCGCGCTCGAGCAAGTACTGAAAATTTCCCACCCCAACACATAAGAGTCCCAAGCCTACCCAATCGACTTGCTTCTTCTGGGCGATGGATGAGGTCGAACCTGCAAAATGGACATCCTCCACATGCATCCAAGCCATCAGCGAGGCTAGCATGCCGAGGGGGAAATTGACGTTAAAGATCGATCTCCAGCCATAGTGATCGGTTAAATAACCCCCGAGCGTGGGGCCTAGCGCAGGACCGACCATCACGCTTAGTCCAAAAATGGCCATCGCCATCCCGGCTTTCTCTGGAGGAAAGGCTTCTTGAATCAGGGTTTGTGAGGTGGGGAGGAGGGCGCCACCGGCTAGCCCTTGAATGACGCGAAAGAAGATTAAAAACGACAGGTTGGGTGCAAAGCCGCAGGCCACCGATGAGAGGGTAAAAATTAAGATGGCGCCTGTAAAGTAACTCCTGCGACCAAAACGGGAGCCCAGCCAGGCTGCAATCGGCAAAATGATGGAATTGGCAATCATGTAGCCTGTGGTCACCCAGCTGACCTCATCGAGCGTGACGCCCAGGTTACCCATCATCGTTGGGATGGCCACGTTGACGATCGAGGAATCAATGATCTCAAGCAAAGAGGCTAACGCCGCAGTGGCAACAATAATGAAGGGTTTCCAGGAGTTCACTTAGCGAATCCGAATTTTCACATCTGCTGATAAGCCGACTTGTAAATGATCGCTGTCGTCCGGGGTCAAATTGAGCAGATTAATGCGCACCGGCACCCGCTGCACCACTTTGGTAAAATTGCCCGTCGCGTTATCAGGCGGAAGTAAGCTAAAGGTCGCACCGGTGGCTGGACTGAGGCTAGCTAGCACGCCTTGGAAGGTGCGTCCCGGGAGCGCGTCAACTCGTACGCTTGCGGTTTGTCCCACCCGGATCCCCGCTAAGTCAGTTTCCTTTAGGTTAGCCACCACCCAGCGGTCTTGCCCGGCGATAAAGCCTAAGAGGGGTTGACCGGGTGCCACCAACATACCTAATTCAAATGATTTTTTTCCTACCTGTCCCTTGGCTGGAGCCGTGATGTGGGTGTAGTCTAAATTAAGCTTGGCTTGTGCCACGTGCGCTTCGGCAGCCTGCAGCTTACGCTCTAAGGAGTGATGTTGCGCCACGGCAAGATCAAGATGCTCTTGCGTCTCGGCGCCTTGCGCACGTAGCTTCATTGCGCGGTCGTAGGCAGCCTTAGCCGCCACTCCCTGGGCCGCAAAAGAGTCGCGTTCGGATTCTGCTTGTTTCAAGGCATTGTCATAATCCTCAGGCTTAATTTGTAAAAGGAGCTGATTTTTTTCTACCTTCTCGTTTTCTTGCACCTGAATATCCACCACAACGCCGCCCACTTTGGAGGAAAGCAAGGTTGAAGCTGCAGCGATCATCGCGTTATCAGTGGCCACAAAGCAAAAACTTTCATAGGCTAGGTAGCTGACTAAGACTGCAGCCCCCACGCCTAAGCCGATTAACACCGTTTTTGAATGCGAACTTTTTTGCTCAACTGTCATAAAATCGATCCCTTTCTTCTTTGCTGCGACTGACCCTTCAAATGGAATGCCCCGTGACTAACTCTAAATGGACCTTCGCGTCGACCGCGTTTAACTGCGCTGAGACCGCTCCGGCTTTGGCTCGAAACAAATCCACCACCGCATCTAAACTCTGACTGAGCGTTCGGGCACCGGCTTTTTGCTCCTCGCGCACGAGGCGTAGGCTTTCTTGGGACCGGCCCACATCTAATTGTCGCGCTAAATAGTGGTTGCTCGAACTCAAGTATTTGCGTTTCCAGTACTCAAAATCATAGGGGACCTTTAAGAACGCTTTTTCCTGCTCTTTTTGGCGTTGTAAACTGCGAGCACTGGCTTGCTGCCCGCGAGCTAACGAAACCCCGCCATCAAAGAGGTTCCAGCGCAACTGAAAGGAAAAGTTGTAGGCGTAGTTGGCAGGACCGCTATTGCTGGGGGCGCCAGAAAAACTAGCAGTTTGCTGATAATAGCCCAAAAGCTGCCCATCAAAGTAGAGGCTAGGCACCAGCCAACTGTTTTGCGCGGTCTGGAGGCGCTCGGCTGCTTCGGCGCGCAGTTGCAAGGCGGTTAAATCATCGCGGGCAGGTGTGATGTCCGAGAAAATAATCTGCGCAATCGCCTCAGGATGAGGAATAGGGAGCGCGCCTGCCAACTCCCGCCAGTCTTCGCTGAGTCCCATTTGTTCTGCTAATTTGCGGCGCGTGATGCCCTCATTGTCAAGCCCATCCACCCGCTCAGTTTCAGCATCGCTCAGCTGGACTTCCACGTGTAAAACATCATAGGTGGTGGCCGCACCATTTTTATTTTGTAACTTGACCTGATTCCAGTGTTCGTTGAGGCTCTTCACCGTTTCTTGGGCAACGCCGCTCAACTGTTGAGCTGCAAGTACGCTAAAAAAAGCAAGCTCGATTTCCTTGCGCAACTGAAACTGCGCCCGTAGGAGGTCTTTCTGGGCCGCTTCCCATAAAAGGTCAGCGCTTTTCAGTCTCTCAAAATTGGCAAAACCATCAAACAGTGGGACCATCAGATCCAAACCCAACGTGGTGTTAGGGAAAAAACCAAAAAACTTGGCGCTGCCCCCCGGTAACCCCGTGAGCGTGGTCTCCGTGTAACGAAGCCCTGGTACATACTGCACCCCGCTACCTGTCAGCTTTGGCAGAAATCCTTCACCTAGGACCTCCGTATGCTTCCAACTTGCTTCGGCAACTACGGCAGCCGCCTGCGCAATGACAGGAGAGCGCTCGAGCCCTTCTTGAATCGCTTGCTCAAGCATCAGGGTCGGGTTGGAAGTAAACGCCCAGAGAGGAAGCTGCGGGGTGAAAAAGAGGGTAGATCCTATAAGGCCAGCGGCGGTTTGAAAAAGCCACCCCCGAGAAATGAATTTGAGCATTTGAGTGTCAATCCCCTATTGTTCTTGAAATTATCTTAAGCTGATTTTTTTGTCATCCTAAAAAATAAAATTCTCAAGGAAACAGTCTCTTAGGTGCTCAATGAGCCCCTAAGACCTGAGAAGCTTTGAAGTGGGGGCTGTCATCTAGCGCCTGCCTAAAACGGTGAGGCATTACGAACAAGCGTTCTGGAGCTTACTGAGCCAGAGCAACTAACCTTGTTACCCCTAAGCTTGTGGGCGCCTTGAGTGATCCCCCCTTGGGTTCTTTTCATTCTGGCTTGGGCTGTTCTCACGTTCGGGGGGGGGTAGAGGATTCAGAGTCCCTGGTGCGGAGAGAGCGCAAGAAAGAAGCGGCGACGGAGCAAACCGCAAGAAGGGGTCCTGGGTGAAGGGTCAGGCGCGGCGACTTTCGGTTTTTGCAACCGCATCACTGCAACCTCATCTTTGCAGCCGCATCAGGGAGGTGAACTGGGAGAATTGCCAGCCACCGGCTGCGTCAAGGCCTTGCTTTCTAACCGACAGGGTGATAGATAGCGGGCTCTTTGCTGCTTGAAGAGCGTGGGGCGCGCAGGATCGTTCAGTCTTTTTACAGGCAGATCTCAGACAGGTCTTTTGACGCGCAAGAATCAGACCCATTTTGGTTTAAAGCTCAAAAAAGTAAATTAGTTAAATGAAAAGGTTAAAAAAATAAAAACAAAACTATGGGAAAAAAAATGAAAAAAAATTACTATAGATTTCAATATCTTAATCGAAAAGCGAGCCTAGCCCTGCAGATTGCCCTACCCTTAAGTCTGATGACCCTTGGTGCGCAGCCAAGCGCGGGGGCTGAAGAGGCTTTACTGCCTTCATCGGCAGTGCTGGATTTGGGGCTTTTCAGTCAACCTGTGGTGGCAGCCTCACCTGATAAGCCTGCGGCTGATGCTGCTTTCGTTGATTCACCCTCCCCAGAGATCGTCGCTGCGCAGCAGGGTGACGGACCGCAAGCAGCGCCAAGGGCTGAAGCTAGCCAATCTTTGAGTGTTGCGCTGAGCGAGGAGCCTCAGGACTGGGTGATGGGGCACGGTTTGTACCTGCCGTCCCCTTTTGGTGGGACGTCTGTACTGCGCGGGATCTTTCACGGTGAGGTGGGGGGGGTTGTGGTGGGAAGGCTGCTAGAGCAAAAGCTTGAGCGGTTTCTAGGTCGTGCGACCTTAAAAGTTCTACTGGCCCTTGAGCCTTTGACGCAGGAGCAGGAGTCCTTAAAAGCCGAGATGACGTTTCGGGTGAGTGAGGCTGAGGGGATGACGCGTTTCTTAGGCGAAGTGAAAGCCAATGATTTATTGCGCATCAGGTATCAGAGAAAACTTGGGCAGGCTGCGGAGATTTTAGATTTTCGGCGCCTTAAGCGAGCGCAAGTTGCGATAGCCACTGACCAGGTGAATGACCAGGTAGCACCCGTCGTCAGTCAGCTCCCGGGCGATCAGCCTATTTTGATTTCGCAAGCGGTTGCATTGCCGTGTCCGTTATCAGCTCCAGTTTTTGCCGGATCCTTGGCCGGGGTGGTGGTTCGTATTGAACGTGAGCGCTTCGCCCAACAAGGTTGCGTTTTATGGGTCAACTCTGGAAAAACTAAAGAGTTCACTCGCTACCAAACGCCCTCCCTTCCTAAGATCAAGCTTGAGCCCAGTTTTCATTTTTGGAAGGCTTTTTTAGATTGGTATGGGGGAACGAGAAGTATTTTACCGGCTTTTGACCCTGGGTTGAAGATCATTTTTACGGAAATGAATCCGGTGTCCCGAAGTGTGATGGACTGGGAGATTTTAAAAATGCAAACCAACAAAAGTTGCCAGCTCATAGAAGGGATTTTGGATCTCGGCGCGGCGTATCAGTTTGATTTTAAAGAGAAAATGAACAGCGGGCTGGATCATCCGCGGATGGTCTCTCAGGTGCGAGTTTTGCAAAGTTTACCCGCCCAGTTGCGATTGATGGATGCTGGGGTGAACCAGCAAAAACAGCGCTTTGCAGCCAACCGGATTCGTTATTTTCAAAATCCGCTTGCGGGGTGGACATTACCGGTCAGTGGCGAGATGACTGGCGAGGCAAAAAGATCTGAGAGGGCAGTGGTCTCTCCCGCCGCTGATACGAGCGGGCAGGTTGGCCGCGATGAGCTCTAAGCCGGCTTGAGTAGTTTTTTCCAGGGGGCTTGAGCTGGTCTGGCCCGAGAGAGAAGAGCAGGTCACTTGCCCCCCTCGTGGGCGATCCTTCTTGCGTTTTTAAGCGCGAGTTAAGATGCTTGCGGTTAACAGTGAGCGTCGTTAGGGGTCCGTTTGAGTGGGAGAGTATTGGTTTTTCGCTTTGAGGAACAAAAAATTAGCGCTTAATTTTCGTGCAATTTTGATGCTATGATCGAAAAAATATGATTGATCTAAAAAAAATTCGTGACACCCCGATCTTCGTGCAAAAGGCACTGGCCAAAAGAGGCCTGCAAGTCGATTTTACTGAGCTTCTTGCTCTTGACCAGCAGCGTCGTGAGAAAATTACCTGGGTGGAAGGGCTCAAAGCGCAACGCAACGAGGTGAACGCCCAGATTCCGCTGAAAAAACAGCAAGGGATTGATGTTCAGCCGCAATTTTTGGCAATGAAGCAACTGTCGGGGGAGATCAAGGCGTGTGACCAGTTGATTGAGCAACTGGATCAGCAGATCGTTCACATCCTGTTGCGGTTGCCCAACTTACCGGCGGACGATGTGGTGGCAGGAGGGAAGGAAAACAACCGGGTGGTGCGCCTGCACGGCGTGAAGCCGCAGTTTTCCTTTGAGGCGCGCCACCATGTCGAGCTTGCCACGGAGTTAGGGTTGATTGACTATCCGCGCGGCGCCAAGCTCAGTGGCAATGGTTTTTGGCTGTATCGCCATCAGGGGGCCCTGTTAGAGTGGGCTTTACTCAATTATTTTACCGAAAGTCATTTGGCCCAAGGCTTTGAGATGATTTTACCACCGCATATCTTGAACCAGCACTGCGGAGTGGTGTCCGGACAGTTTCCAAAGTTTAGTGATGACGTCTTTTATTTGGCTTCAGAAAACCAGGAAAAACAATTCTTGTTGCCCACCGCTGAGACGGCGCTGATCAATTTGCATCAAGGAGAGATTCTCTTAGAAGGTGAGTTGCCAAAACGCTATTTCGCCTACACCCCTTGTTTTCGTAAAGAGGCAGGCAGTTACCGGGCGTCAGAGCGGGGGATGATCCGTGGTCATCAATTTAACAAGGTGGAGCTTTTTCAGTACACGCGGCCTGAGGATTCCGAGACGGCCTTGCAGCAAATGATTGTGCACTCGGAGAGTCTTTTGCAGGGGCTGGGGATCCATTACCAGGTGGTGGCGCTTGCGGCACAAGATTGCTCCGATGCGATGGGAAAAACCTTTGACTTGGAGGTCTGGATTCCTAGCATGGGAGAGTATAAGGAAGTCAGCTCGGCTTCCAACGCTTATGATTATCAAGCGCGCCGAGGGGATATTCGCTTTCGGCGGGCGGGCGCCAAGAAGACTGAATACCTTCATACCTTGAATGCTTCGGGTCTGGCCACCAGTCGGTTGTTTCCGGCAATTTTAGAGCAATTTCAGACGCCAGCAGGTGAGGTGCAGGTTCCGAAAGTGCTGCAAAAGTGGTTGCAAACCGATACCTTGCGCTTGCCTGTCGTGTCTTCTTAAGTCCCCGCTCAGCTCCCATTTTTGCAGCACGCTGCAGCCTTCTGTGGGGCAAAAACTGCTCGAGGCTATCGTTGGCATGCTGGGGCTGGGTGGCGCTATCCGAAGGTAAAAGAGAACACTTCCACTTGCGGCTCTAGGAATTCAATCGTAAAGTCGTGCCAAGCGTCTTGCAGAGCGTGATTGTCAACAACCTCCTGAGGATGAGGCGTCACACGAACTTGCTGCAGCAGTCGGTAGAGGCGATGCGCAGAGACCACGCCTTGGGCATGAGGCCCTAAATCAGGACCGAGCTGGGCGGCGTGCGGCGCGTGACCGCCTAAAGTCACGCGAAAGTGCACGGCGAAAGTGCACGGAATGATCAGTGGCGCCCATCACGAGATACAAATCTTGGGCTTTAAAGCGCAGGGACAACTTCCCTGGCGCCGCTGTAAGCTGGTTATTTTGCGCGGTGGTCAGCCAGGATCCGGTGAGGGCCCACTGCTTGGGTTGCAAAAGATGGCGCGGGGGGGAGTGTAAAGCAACGCCGCCTTGCCTGCCGTGAAACTGGGAGAAGAGGCAAACCCCACTTGTCTGGCAAGACCTAAGTAGGTTTCAGGAGAAGTTTCAAGTGTAAGCTCAGGCTTATGAGCCTCAGTTTTGCCTTGCTCGGGCGGGAGTTTATGCGCAAGGGCAGCGAGGGGTTGAGGGAGGGGGGAGAAGTGGCTGTCCGGGAGCACTTATTTCTTGCAGCAAGCTGCGGATCATCTGCTCGGTTTCCTCGGTTTGGCCTTTGCCGTAGTGATGAGATCTTAAGTTGCCCCGGCGATCGATCAGGTAATGGGCAGGCCAGTAATGATTTTGATAGGCCTGCCAAATCACTTTTTGGTTATCGAGCGCCACCGGGTAGGAGATCTCAAGATCCTTTAAGGCTTTAGCCACATTTTCGGGTGATGCCTCGAAGGCAAATTCTGGGGTATGCACACCAATCACTCTCAGGCCTGAACTATAGCAGCGGGCGGCCCAGTCCTTGACGTTGGGCAAGGAGCGCAAGCAATTAATGCAAGAGTGGGTCCAAAAGTCGATTAAAACCACTTTTTCCTGCCAGTCTGCAAGATCTAGAGGTTGCGAGTTCAGCCAGGCTGTGGCGCCTTGCAAGCGCGGCGCGGGGGCCTCACTCGGTGATCAGGCAATCATGCTTGGCTTCAGCTCATCCGCCTGCGGGGGAGCGGTGTCTACTAAACTAAGCGCTAGCCGGGTGGCTGCCGTCAGGAGCTTTTGCTCTAGGCCCTCGGTATTGAGGTGGCTGATGCTTGAGATTTTCATCAGTAGCTTGGTGCCTAGTCCTGACAGCATGACCAACACTGTGGCTAAAACGCCCACCCCTAGGACCTTTTTGATCTGGTCTTCTGCCCCTAAACGTTGTTTCATCTGCACAAAAATTCGATTCCCAGCACATAACGCTCAACACCTAAAGAGGTGGCAGCACCGGTGGTAAATACCAGGAGCAGGAGGATGGTTTTTTGCTGTGACCCGGTTAAAGTCGCACTCGCAAGCACCAACCCTAAAATTGGACCAGCGCAAGGTGCCCATAGTAGGCCAATAGAGGCGCCCACCAATAAAGAGGCCAAAACTCCAGTTTTTCTCCCAATTTTCTGCTGTAAACGACCCACTAAGCCAACCAGGGGGAGGGTCAGCCAAGTGGTGAAGCGGGGGGACATCAGG
>JAYTHP010000216.1:0-2687 GCA_043732485.1 Oligoflexia bacterium | reverse complement strand
GAACACCACGCGCGTAGACCCGGGAGTCGCTTGGTCGTTGAGTTGCACGCGAAAGGGTTTATGGTTTCAGTGAGTTTCTCAAACAAGCGGGTGCGGGAGGCTTGCGGTAGGTAATGGCAGCCAGCGTTCTAACTCTTTTAAACTCCTTAGCATGCTGGAGACGATCTCGGCGCGTGCAGCAGGCGACGTCAACGCCTCAGGATCGCGTAAGACCTAAGCCACGAGAGCGGATAACCCTTGAGCGTCCTCGAAGTGCGGACCGACGCTCGTCAACCTGAGATCTCCTGTGAGTTCTCCTATAGGAGACGCGTGGGCAAGCGGTAGCGGCTGGCACGTCAGCGCACAAAGGAGAGCAAGCGGCGGGAGTGAGGCGCCTCTCAAGGGCGCCTGACTTGCCCCGCCTGCCTGGCAAAGACCTGCAACCAAGCGACGACTAAGGTTAAGGAGAAGGAGCGGGGTGGGTGCTAGGAGTCTGCGAAACGGAGTCTTGCGGTGATGCGTTCTATTGCGATCATGAGTCATAAAGAAGCCTACTTCGCTTTCTTGCGGGTGTTCACTGACGGTGGCTGTAGGACCTTGCGGTGCCTGCGGATTCGCGGCTTTGCCTAGCAACTGACGGGGAGCTAAAAGGGATCTAAAAAGTCTTAAATGGAGAGAAGCCTATTCTTTGGGAGACCTCAACTGGGAGAGCAACTGACCAAGCCAACTCAGGGCAAAAGCCAACAGGATTGACAACTGACCGGAGAGAACAGAGCGGGCAGCGTCTTTCGCTCTGGCAACCCAACGCTCGCCCTCACAAACCATGTGCGATCTGAGCTCTTAGCAGAGTTTGCTGGCAGGGGTCAATCTTTTTTTACATTAAAAAGCAAGAGTTGCTTGAAAAACTGCAAAACTGATGCTCGTGCGCCCTGACGAGGGCCGCAGAGGGTAAGGCTAGCTGGAGGGTAGTTGGGTAGGTGCGTGGGTTGGCTGATGCAGTAGCTCATAAAGTGAGGTCTTGCGGTGCCGGGTGGTGCGCGTGTCGAGGGGTTAGTTGGGCGCGACGTAGGAGAGTGACGTGTCGGTATTGGGATCAATGAACAGCGTCGCAGGGAGCTCCGGCTCCTGGGGGCCAGGCACTCCGACTCCGGTCCAGTCTAAGGGGCTAAAGCCACCCGCGAAGTGGTTTTGGATGGCAAACCTGGCAGACGGGGTGTTGCCTGCCGGATCGAGGATGGCAAGTGCTAAAAGATAACGGTTGCTTGGGAGCGCACCGACTGGCACCAGAAAGCTATCGGACTCCTGGTACACCAGCGGGGCAAGGCCATAGCGCTCCAGGGGGGCTGACCACTGATCGCCTGGCTGCCACTTTTGAATCTGGGTGTGGCTAAAGGTCGCGCTCCAGACCGGGCTGTGAGTGGTGGGATCAAGCAAGGCTAAGCGCACCGGCCAGGGGTAATAAAAGGGGGCTGAGCCTTGGTTTTGCACTGAGAAGTGGACGTCAAACGATTGCCCAAGCGCTATGCTTGCAGGATAACTGATCTCAGTGATGACCAGGCGGTAGCCAAAAGCCGCTTGAATCTGGGCCGCGCCTGCCTGCGAGAGTGCGTTGGCGGTCGTGTAACCTGAAATCCAACCCAACGCCGTGGCATGGGTCTGGTGGAGGGTGTCGATGATGAATTTGACCCAAGCTGGAGTCTGCACCGTGATGTCAGGCGCAGCCCCGGGCGGTTGACCCCAGTCGTAGGCCACTTCGCCTTCTACGATGTTACTGAGCCAGGGGTTGCCGGTTACGGTCCCTCCAGCCAGGCCATTTTGGGTGGCAGTGTCGGCGGCATTGGCAAAAGAGTCGGCGTAAATGCCGAAGCCTGAGCCTGGAAAGGAATTGACGTAACGCACCAGGACTAATTTATTTTTAAAGGCCGTTTGAAAGAGCTGCGCGGCGTAGCTTTGCATTGAGCTTGAAAGCGGGCAACCCCATTGCTCGCCAAAATAGCCAAAAATGCCCATCTCAATCCAGGCAACGCGCGGGTCGGTGTCCCAGGCCTGACCCATTTTCTGGACCAAGGCGGCAAGCCTGGTTTGAAACTGCCCACTGGTGAAATCCCCTGTGGTCATGTCAGAGGGCCAATAGGTCAAGCCCCCAGCGGCATCCCATTCCAGGTAAACCCGCGGGATCACCTTGGCGTTCTGGTGAGCCGAGCCTTTCCAGCGGGTGTTGGCATGCTGGATGAGCTTATCCACGCCGTCGCTTGCCACCGTTTCAATGGCATTCCAGGGAATGTAATCCTTCCAGGTGGTGGACCAGGGGTTGGTGCCGACGCTGTCGCGAAAGCCCATCAGCGGATTACGCAGCGCTCCCACCAGCGGTAGGGGATGAATCACTACGCTGGCCCCTGAGGGCAAGGGAGAAGACAGCGGCGAGCCGTCTGACGGGGGGGTGCGAGAAGAGGATGGGGGCGGAGGTGAGTCGATGAGCGGGCGGGGGGAAGGGGCGGTTTTGGGGAGGCTGATCTCGAATGTTTGCGTCAGGCAACTGGCATGCAAAAACACCCAGCCAAGAGCAAGCAAGAAAGGTCGCAATTTCAGGAGTGATCGCTTAGGCATCATTAGGAAGAAAAAGAAAAACCAAAGAAAATAAACTTTATAAACACCTAACTCCATTCTAGAGCAAGTCTGGGCAAATAGGAGAGCAGTTTTTTGCAGAT
>JAYTHP010000215.1:0-2739 GCA_043732485.1 Oligoflexia bacterium | reverse complement strand
TAACTCAGATTGCCACGGAGTTCGAGGCGCCGCTTCCCTCAGATCTCGCAGATTTTATCCAGCAACAGCAGCAGCTCACTCAAAAAACCGTCCTCAGTGACGGCCTCAGTGACAGGTTGAGTCGTCGCCTCGATTCTGCGCTTGGCCCCGTTTTGGGTAAGCCACCCGATGAGCAGGCGAATGACCAAGGCAGCGTGCTTCCCGAAGTTGCTCGCCTCGACCTCCCCCCTCGACGCTGGGGCGTGTGCGCTGAGGTTGGCTTTTAGAGAGTAGGCTTAGGTGGCGTAGGCGACAAGCGGCAGGAAGAGGGATTTCTCAAAACCACCGTTCCAAGACCCCAAGCGTCGTCGAGGTCCAAAGTGAGTGTGTGTGTATTCTTTTCGCCAACATAGAGGCCTTCTTGGGACTTAACTTGAGGTAACAAACATGAAGCCAACTTCTCAGCCACCGTCTAGCTCAAACTCCCGCCGCTACCCCCCCCCAGCAGGCTCACAAAACAACGCCGCACTGCAAGTCGCGAACCAACCGCCACCGACGACCCTGAGCTCCTTTCGCGGCTTCGCCTCAGAGCTGCCAGCGGCAGCACCCTGGGAGATTCTTTTGTCCTGGATCCAAGACGCCAGGCAAGCGGGGATCAAAAACCCCCACGCGATGGGTCTTGCAACCGCGCTGGATCATCAGCCCTCCTTGCGCATGGTCTTATTCAAAGGTCTAGTGGAGCTTCCTCCCAAGCCTCGCACGACTCACCCGCAACAGGGCTTAAGCTTCTTTACGCACACCACTAGCCGTAAGGGTCAAGAGCTTGCGGCGCACCCCCAGGTCGCAGCCTTGTTTTTTTGGCATGAGTTGGATCGCCAAGTGCGGGTGGAGGGGGTGACGGAGCGCCTGAGTGAGGCTGCCTCTGATCACTACTGGCACTCGAGGCCACGGGAATCCCAAATCGGGGCTTTAGTGTCGCGGCAAAGCGAGCCTGTGGCGTCCAAGCAAGACCTCCTTGAGTGGATGGCAGCAGCGCGGGCGCGTTATGCGGGTCAGGCGACGATTCCCCGACCTGAGAGCTGGGGCGGGTATGTGCTGATCCCCGAGCGCTTTGAATTTTGGCTCGACGGGGAGTTTCGCTGCCATGACCGCTGGGTTTATCAGTGGGCGGAGGAGGCTCAGGCTTGGTGTCCGAGTAGGCTTGCGCCTTGAGGCGAGAGGTTTTGTGTTGAGTAGTGCAAGGAAAAATGTTGCTTGTAAAGGATATGCGTAATTAGCAAGACTTCCACTCGAACGAGCAGCAAACGGCGAGAGACCCCATTTTTTTTTTGACTCGCCCTCAAAAAAGTCGTAACACTCTAACTTTGGGACTTTTTTTAGTGTCCCTCGTTTTTGATCGGGCGTAGCTCAGCGGGAGAGCACCACCTTGACACGGTGGGGGTCATTGGTTCAATCCCAATCGTCCGAACCATTTTTTCTTGCTCGCGCTCAATCTTCCGCTTTTTTTCCTTCCAAAATCAAGAGAATCCCCTGCCTTTGAGTTTTAAAACCCCATCCCCCACACCCGCACTAACACCACTCCTACTTCCCCGTTTATTGACTCAGAAAAGGCCGGTTTCGGCAGCACTGATCACTTTTAATGAAGAAAAAAAAATCGCCCACTGCTTGCGCAGTCTGACCTGGGTGGATGAAATTGTGGTGGTTGACGCCGCGAGCACGGACCAAACCCGGGCAATTGTCTTAGACCCGACGCAACCCTGGGCAAAGCTGATCAGCTTTCGTGAACGCGCCTGGAGTGGCTTTAGGGATCAGCGCAACTACGCTTTAAGCCAGACCCGGCACGACTGGGTGCTCGTGATTGATGCCGATGAGGTCTGCACGCCTGAGTTGGCAACCACGTTACAAGCGATTTTATTGCAAGAAAAGCCTGACTTTTTGGCTTACAAGGTGCACCGCGTGGAGTTTTTATTAGGGAAAAGAATCCATTACGGGATGTGGAACCCCAGTTATCAGGACCGCTTTTTTTACAAGCCAGGGGTGCGCTATGTCAACGAGGTGCACGAATACCCACTTTTTGCCTCCCCGCCTGGCACCCTGCACGCTTCGCTCTTGCATCACGACCACTCTTCAGTCACTCGCCTGCTTGCTAAGATGAATCAATACACCACGCTTGAGGCGCAAGATCGCTATCAGCAAGGGCAAAGGACGACCGTCTTTAAGCTCGTGTTTGCTTTTCCTGCCCATTTCTTGAAAAGTCTTTTTTACTACCAAGCTTACCGCGATGGCCTAGCAGGGGTGATCATTGCGCTTTTAGAAGGCGTCTCGCGAGTCGCAAGACAACTCAAAATCTGGGAGCTGATGCAACAGACCAAAAACCCCACGACGAGCACCACTCCAAACGCCACGCTACCCGCTCCGCTGCCTTAAAACAGCTGGACCCAGTCGCCCTCGCGAAAGCCCGCTCCCGAATGGAGCGTGCCGACTGCGCCGTCTTCACCGACAAAATCTGCCACCTCAAGCGTCCCCTTGTACTGTCCCGGAGCGCGCCCCAGGTAGGCGCCCGACTCAGAATCATAAATCTCATCGCCCGGTGTGAGCACCTTCAAGATATCACTTTTCATCAGTCCCGTGACTAAGCCTGCATTAATGAAAAACTTTTTCGCCGTGACTTGCACGATTTTTGCCGTCCAGACGAACTGATCGACCGTTTTGATCACTTCCGGGATCACTTCGGCAAGCGCCAGTTGCAAGGCAGCCTGA
>JAYTHP010000214.1:0-2747 GCA_043732485.1 Oligoflexia bacterium | reverse complement strand
CGAATCAACGGGCAGCGAGAAAAATAGAAAAGGATGATCCCAGTCCTTTAAGGGAGCAGCAGAGTTTTTTTCCATAACCTTTTCAAGATCTAATCGCCGCTGACCCGTCACTGAATTTTTTTTTGAGGCGATAAAACTCTTGAGCTTCTCAGTAATTTTTTGCTCCCCTTTGAAACCATAAATCTCATCAAAAAAATTAAAGTTAAAGTTCCTGACCTCCAAAAAATCTTTCAAAAAGTCCTGAAAAATAAATTGAATTTTTTTATCCCTTGTCACATAAACCGGATGGACCTTGCCGACCGTGTCTTTAGGTTTAACGAGGCTAAGAATCTCTGTTAAGCTGTAATCATGCCGAGCCTCTAGGCTAAAGTTTTCCTTAATCAAATCAGGTAAGTCGCTCTCGTTCACAGCCCAGCAAGTTGGCACCACTGCAACCACGAAGCTTGCAAGCAGGAAAAGCGCTGGAAGGATTTTTTGAGTTTTCTTAAGTGTAATACTGTTCATGTTCAACGTTCCTTTAAGCGGACGGTTACTAGACACCGCTTTTTTTGCGCCCTCCGGGGGTCTCTCCTTCCCCCACCACCACAGGTGCTCTTAAAAAGCTTAAAACTGCTCGATTTTTTAGTTTCTATCTTATTTCTTTTTATTTTTCAATATAAAAATTAGTTTAAAATTAGACCAGCTCACGCCCACTCGCAGCAGAGTATAGGCAGGCGCCCCCCACCCCCCTTTAGCCTTCCTCTAGACCCATGAGCTCCTCAACGTCAAGCGTCCCTTGAGCAAAAGCAAGCGTCAAACGCTCCAGCTCTAGCGCAATGAGGGCCTGCTGCAGCTCACCTTGTGCAAGCGCAAGGGTCCACTGCAATCCGGCTGACTGGCTGCTGCTCTGGGCTGAGGAAGATGAGAGCGGAGGTGAGATCATGGTACCGGGATAGCTTTTTTGCTGGTTTTTTTGCATCCGCAAGACTTTTTGTTGTATCGCTTGCCACTGATTCAAAGCCGCCTGGTAACCCTCAGCGGCCTGGTACACTTCCCACTCGACTTGTCGTTTTTGCTCTTCTAGGTCGAGACGCAACTGGTCCGCGCTCACCTGCGCCCGCTCCACTGCAGTTTGCGTCAGCCAGCGATCAAAGACGTTGACTGAGAGCGTTAGAGCCACGGTATAAGACGCTTGAATCCCTAATTGCGTCCATAAATCGGTTTGATTGTTTGGAACAAGGCTCACGCCTGCGATATTTTGTATTTGTAAGCGCTTACCTACCCCCCCAAAGGTGAACCCTAAGTCGAGTTTCGGGAGGTAGCTGGCTTGCGCCGCCTGCAGATTCCACTGGCTAGCCTGCCAATTTTGCTCAAGGCTTTGCAAATCAGGACGTTTGTTCAGGCTTGCACCAAAAGGTGTGGTAAAGCCACCGCGCTCAACTCCCCCTGCTGCTGCTGGAACGCTGGCCTGCTGGACAGCCACTTCTTCTAAGACCCCCCACGCTACCGGCTGCAACCGAGCAATCTCATGAAAACCGAGGTGTAATTTACGGTTCAGCAACTGGACGTCCGTGGTCCATTTTTTTTGCGCCTGCTCGAGTAAGGCGTTCGCTTCTTGTTGTTGCTCAAGCCATTTTGCTCCAAACCGGTCGAGCCGCCGCTGACGTTTCGGCCCTCGCTCCAAGGCGTTTTTTTCCTGAAGAAGCCTCAGCTGCTTTTGTGCGATGGTGATCCACTCGTTGTCAAGCACCGCTTGCCAAAAATTTTGAGAAATATCTAACACAATCAGCTGCTTAGCTCGCAGCAAACTCAAGCGGGCACCCTCTTGCAGCGCAAGCGCCGCTTTGAAGCTAGAAAAATCCGCAAAGCCATTAAAGAGATTGAGCGAGCTACTCAAGCTATAAGCCGACAAGTTGTGCACCGAATTCACTCGCGCAGGGGTCGTGAGAGTCGCATAATTAGTGCCATTTAAATACCCATAGGAGGCCTGTGCGCTCACGCTGGGCAAGAACTGAGCGTAAGCCTGTAAAAGTTCGGTAGCCCGCAAATCCCGCGCTCTTTGCCCCTTGAGCAGTGGCACCGACTGCCGCAACGCAAGCTGGACCACCTGCCGAAGGCTCAGCTCCAGCCCTCCGGGATCCGGGCGCTTTCTCGCCGCCAAGCCATCCTCCTTGCTGCCGTCACCCATCCGAAAAGTCCCACCGCTACCAGAAGCTTCAAAGCCAGCGGACCCAGCAGCAGACGCATCAACAACCAGCCGACCCCCAAGAGCCAGAGCCGCAAGCAAGAGCACGAAGCTCGAGCGGAGTACACAAAACGGATCGGCAATCGGTTGATACTGACGTGCCATGGATTCTCTGATTCTTTCCTTTTTGACCTACGCTGGAGCAAACTCTCGAACCAGGCAACTCTCAATCTTGGCATCTGCTGATCAACTGACCAAAAACCACCTCACCGGGGGTGGGGCGAACTGCGGTGGAGTGACCTAAAAGTCTCTTCCGGAATGGGTTGGGATCGTTCCCGTCAAACAAGCGCCACAACCGAAGAGTCGCCTGGCTATTCTCCAGCTGATGTTGAGCTTACGACCTGATTCAACTCTCATCGCTGCTGCTCTGGCCCTGCTGCTCTGGCAGGTCTCCCCAGTCGATCTTGTGCCCCGCAGGGTCGTTTAGAACCACCTGAAGAGGCTTGGCTTTCCCACTGGTTCGCCTATCTATCAGAAAAACGCCGAGAAAACACCCCTAGAAGTGAGTTTTTTTGCACTTTGC
>JAYTHP010000213.1:0-9202 GCA_043732485.1 Oligoflexia bacterium | reverse complement strand
CCTGCCGCCGCTGTCGTAAATCATGCCTAAAGTCCCACTGGCTACCTTCGCTAGCATCTGCAACAAAATCCTGACTTACTATCCGGATGCCAAATTTGAGCTACTGCAAAAGGCTTACCACTTTGCTGAGGCAGCCCACCAGGGGCAGGTGCGCTCTAGCGGTGAGCCTTACCTCATCCATCCCACCTCCGTTGCCCAGACGCTTGCTGACTTACACCTCGACATGGCGAGCATCATTACGGGCTTGCTGCATGACACGGTGGAGGACACTTCGGCCACCTTGGAGCAAATTGAAAAAGAGTTCGGTAAATCGGTGGCTGAACTGGTCGATGGCGTCACGAAACTCTCAAAAATCTCTTTTAAAACCTCAGAAGAAAAGCAAGCCGAGAATTTTCGGAAGATGATCGTGGCCATGGCCAAAGATATTCGCGTGGTGCTGGTGAAATTAGCCGACCGCTTGAACAACATGCGTACGCTGGAGCACCTGAGCCCTGCCAAGCAGATGATTATCGCCCAAGAGACGCTGGATATCTATGCGCCGATTGCCAATCGTTTGGGGATTAGCTGGATTAAGCTTGATCTGGAGGATCTTTGTCTACGATTTTTGCATCCTGATGTTTACTACCGACTGGCCACCAAGATTGCCAAAACCAAACGGGAACGAGAAAAATACATTGAGGATGTGACGCATATTGTCGATGAAACGCTCAAAGAGTACGAAATCCGGGCCGTAGTGACGGGGCGGGCTAAGAATTTTTACTCTATTTTTCGCAAAATGGAGCGCCGACAGGTGGACTTTGAGCAGGTGTTTGATCTGATCGCATTCCGCATTGTCGTAGACAACATTACGGAATGCTATAAGTCGTTGGGTGTGATTCATGCCGCTTATAAGCCTGTGCCTGGACGCTTTAAGGATTATATTGCCATGCCCAAGGCAAACGCTTATCAGTCGCTGCATACCACGGTAATTGGTCCTTCAGGCGAGCGGGTTGAGATCCAAATCAGAACGCAGGAAATGCACCAGGTAGCAGAAGGAGGCATTGCCGCGCACTGGAAATATAAAGAAGGCAAGCTGACGGCCCGCATGCATGAGAACATTGACTGGGTCCATCGCTTACTGGAGTGGCAAAAAGACCTCACCGATCCCAATGAGTTCCTGGAAACCGTAAAAATTGATCTTTTTGCGGAAGATGTTTTTATTTTTACCCCCAAAGGCGAAGTCAAACAGCTCAGCCACGGGGCGACCCCGCTTGATTTTGCCTACGCGGTCCATAGCGATATTGGTCATAAAACCATCGGCGCCAAGGTCAATGGCAAAATCGTGCCGCTGAAATACCGCCTAAAATCGGGCGACACCGTAGAAATCCTCACCTCACCCACCCAAACTCCCTCGAAAGATTGGCTAAAAATTGTCCGCACTTCCAAAGCCAAGGCCAAGCTGCGCAGTTACGTCAAGGAGCAAGAACGCGAGCGCGCGCTGAAGCTTGGAACCGAGATTCTTGAAAAATCGCTGCGCAGCTTTAGCTTAAGCCTCCCCAAACTGCAAAAGTCAGGTGAGCTGCTAAAATTACTGCAAACCCTTAACTTTAAAACAGAATCTGAGTTTTTTATGGCCTTAGGCTACGGCTGGGATACCCCAGAACCACTGATTCGCAAACTAGTGCCTTCTGAAGCGCTCGAGCGCAAGCTGCGCCTGGCCAAGGAGGAAGACGAGCAGCTTCTAAAGAAAACTGTAAAAAATCGCGCTAAAAAGAGTTCTTCCGTACATGCTATTATCGTGGCGCAGGTCAACGACGTGCTGGTGCGTTTTGGTCGTTGCTGCAGCCCGTTACCGGGCGACAGCATCATGGGCTTTATCACCCGCGGGCGCGGCGTCACCGTGCACTCCGCGCACTGCGCCAAGGCCCTCGACTTGGATAGCGAAAGACGGGTGGACGTCCAGTGGAACCTCAACCAAATTGGTCAATTCAAAAGACAAGTCCGAATCCAAGTGGTTTGCAGCGATGAACCAGGCGTCTTAGCCCTCATTTCACAAACCATCAGTGCAATAGGTGTCAATATCGTGTCAGCGCAGGTACGCACCACCCAAGATAAAAAAGCCATCGCGCTTTTTGACATCGCGGTAACCGACTTAGATCAGTTGCAAAAAATTACCAGCGCCCTGGAAAGTAAAGCCGACATTTTGAGCGTCGAGCGCCATCAATCGTGACGTTTCACCCGACGCTTGGGCAGTCCCACTCACCTTCACTGCTTTTGTTTCGCTTGAATCGTCAAACTAATCTTAATCTCATCGCCGACTAGAGCACCGCCCGTTTCTAGAATTTTATTCCAGGTCAGCCCAAAGGCTTTGCGACTCAAGTGCATGGAAGCCTCCACCACCGCCCGCTCCGCCCCGAAGGGGTCTTTGACGATGCCCCTATAATTGAAATCAATCGGAATGTCTTGGGTCACATCGCGGATCGTAATTTTTGCTTTAACCGTTGTTTTCGATCCCTTCGCGACATTTAGCCCCGACGCTTCGAGTCGCAACTGGGGAAACTTCTCGACGTCAAAAAAGTCAGCCGATCGCAAATGCTTGTCCCTCATCTCCTGATTGGTGTTAATCGATTTAGCAATCACCGTGCCTGAGAAACTGCGTAAGGCGAAGGTTTTAACATCGAGCTCAGCCACACCCTCAAAATCATCAAAACGCCCTTTCACCGAGCTGAGCATGAGATGGGACACCTCAAACTCAATACTGGTGTGCTCCTTATCCACCGCAAACGTCCACGCTTGGGTGGGGCTCTGCTGCTGGGCGCTTTCAGCACCAACTGCAACCGAAAACCCTGGCAGGAGGGGGAGCGCTTGGAGTAACAGCGCTAAACTCAGATGATCTAACCTTATTTTTTGCTTGTTCTTAGGCCGGGTGCTGTTCATGGCGTGTTGCCTCCTTAATAATTCAGTAAGTAAGTGAGTGAGTGAGCAAGGGCATAAGCATGGCAGTCCTGCATGAGCCGCAAGCATTGCTGTCCCCGTTTGACTTGCTCCAGTTAAAATCTACTTTTAAAATTTTCCGCCATTTCACCTGAAACTTCAACCAAAAAAAGTGACACTCACCGATTCCCCTCTGCCCAGCTGATCCGCCCTCACCCAGCCGCCCCCCCCGACCCCCGGTTAAAATGCCACCTATTGTTCGACAAAGGGCCAAAAGCTTGAGCTTTTATTTTCTCTTTACATCAAAGTTACGATAAAGTTAGATTAGGAAGCTAGGTTATCCACCCTATGAAAATTGATTTTGCAGTTGGCTTTAAGACAGATATCGGTAGAAAACGCGCCTTAAATCAGGACGACGGCATCGCGTTGCCTGGGATGGGCCTTTTCATCGTTTCCGACGGCATGGGAGGCCACAAGGGCGGGGAAACCGCCAGTGCCACCGCCGTTTCCCTGATTTCCCTGCTCGTCAGGGAGTCGCTCAAAGATCCCGGCTGGGGTTTGCAAAAAACACTCCACGATGCCATTTCGGCGGCTAATGCAGCCATTTTCCAGATGTCGAAAAACGACAGTAGCCTGACGGGTATGGGCACCACCACCACCGCCCTTCTTTTTAAGGGCACCCAACTCGCCATTGGGCATGTGGGAGACAGTCGCTGCTATTTTTTTCGCCCGAACGCAATCTGGCAAACCACCCGCGATCACTCCCTAGTGCAAGAAAAACTGCGGGCTGGCATCATCCAGCGCAGCGCGGTAAAAACCGACCGCATGAAAAACGTCATCACCCGCTCCGTAGGATTTGAAGAACGGGTGCAAATTGACATCTACGAAATGGCCAATCAAGCCGGGCATTGCTTTATGCTCTGCTCCGATGGTCTTTCAGGCGAGCTGGAGGACCCCCAGATCCTGAGTATCGTCCAAAAATTATGGAATAACCCCAAGCTCGCGCAGCCGATTGCTGAAGAATTAGTGGAGTGCGCAAATAACCACGGGGGCGGCGATAACATTACGGCCGTGGTCGTGCACGTGCTTGCCATCCATGATTAAACAAAATCGTTTTTACACTATCTTAATCGTTCCTGAGAAGACCGAAAAAATTAAAAAATGGATAATCCCCCTCTGGCTTTTGCGCTTAAGCTCAGTGGTTTTAGCCTTTTTAGTGCTGATCACCGGGGTGATGTTTTTTGATTACTGGTACGTCATGAGTCAAATCGGTGAAAACCGGCAATTGAAGATTGAAAATCGTCGAATGCGAAGCCAGCTGCAGATCTTTCAAAACAAAATCTCAACCATTGAAAGCACCATGGAGCGGGTGCAGACCTTTGCCACCCAGCTGAAAGTGATTATGTACGCCGAGGACAAACCGCCGCTTGATCAAAAAATGCTGCAAGAGGCTAACATTGAGCGGGTGGAAAACCCGCCGTCTCCCCACCCCTTAAGCTCGCAAATCAACCCACTTTCTAGCGACCCTGAGAACCTCGAATTGATCAAGGAGTCCCAGGCACTCGACAGCCGGATCACCGGCCTGACTCAAGAGGCCTTTAAGACGGAGGGAATCTTACAGGATCAGTATGAGATTTTATTTGATAAAAAGGCTTTTTTAGCGGCCCTACCGACCCGGCAACCGGCTCCGGGCTATTTTAGCTCAGGCTTTGGTGTGCGACACTCCCCTTACGGCGATCGGATTAAGATGCATGAGGGTCTCGATATTGCCAATCAGCTCGGCACCCTGATTCGCGCCCCGGCTGATGGTGAGATCATTTTTTCTGACTCCAAGGGGGGTTACGGCAAAACGATGATCATTAACCATGGCTATGGTATTGAGACCTGGTACGGCCACCTGCGCAAGTTTTTACTCACCAAAGGCACCAAGGTCAAACGGGGCACGCAAATTGCGCTTTTAGGCAACAGCGGGAGATCCACAGGCCCCCACGTGCATTATGAGGTGCGAGTCCACGGCTATCCGGTCGACCCGCGCTCCTATATCTTTGAAACCCCTAACCCTTAGTGCCCCCCACAAACAGCCAGGAAGAACTGCTTTTTCCCCTTCCCTGCCTTTGCAAGCACCTAAACCCCGAGCAGGCAGTCGCAGCTTCGCTTTTGATTGCCGCAAAAAGTTGACTTCTTTTCCAGGGAATCATAAAGTCTGAGCTGACATGACGATCATTCAGAAGCTGGCACGAAAAGTATTTGGGACCCAAAACGACCGAGAATTAAAGTCTATTTTCCCGCTAGTGGAGCAAATCAACGCTTGGGAAAAGGAGATCCAACCGCTGACCGATGGCGAGCTGCAGCATCAAACCGTGGCTTTTCGCGAACGACTTGCCAAGGGGGAGGCCTTACAAGCGATCCTGCCTGAAGCTTTTGCGGTGGTGCGAGAGGCGGCCTGGCGGGTGATTGGCCAGCGGCATTATGACGTCCAGCTGATCGGGGGCATCTCCTTACACCGCGGCAAAATTGCCGAAATGCGCACCGGCGAGGGCAAAACGCTGGTGGCCACCTTGCCTTGTTACCTCAATGCCCTAGAGGGTAAAGGCGTCCACGTGGTGACGGTGAATGATTATCTAGCCAAGCGTGATGCCAACTGGATGGGCCAGATCTACCAGTTTTTAGGCATGTCCACGGGCGTGATCACTCACGACATCAGTGACCGGCAGCGCAAGATAAACTATGGCTGCGATATCACCTACGGCACCAATAATGAATTTGGCTTTGATTACCTGCGTGACAACATGAAGTTCAGGTTAGATGATTACGTGCAACGCGACTTGCACTATGCCATTGTCGATGAAGTGGACTCGATTTTAATTGACGAAGCCCGCACCCCGCTGATTATTAGCGGGCCGACGGACGATGCCACCGATCTTTACGGCGAGATCAACCAGCAGTTGAAGGTAGGCGGCGGACTGAAAGCGGAGCAAGACTATACGATTGATGAGAAATCCAAGACCGCGGCGTTAAGCGAAAGCGGTATCGAGGTGATGGAAAACCGCCTCCAGGTCGATAACCTTTACGACCCACAGCACATTCAATTGCTGCACCATGTCAATCAGGCCCTGCGAGCGCACGTGCTTTTTAAGCGCGACGTCGATTACGTGGTCAGGAACAACGAAGTGATGATCGTCGATGAGTTCACGGGACGTTTGATGCCGGGCCGCAGGTGGTCGGATGGGTTGCATCAAGCGATTGAAGCCAAAGAAGGCGTGACGATTGAAAACGAGAATCAGACGCTTGCGACCATTACCTTTCAAAATTATTTTCGCATGTACAAAAAACTGAGCGGCATGACCGGCACGGCCGACACCGAGGCAACGGAGTTTAAGCAAATCTATCAGCTGGACGTCACCGTGATCCCGCCAAACCGGGACATGATTCGGCTGGATCACGCTGACATTATTTTTAAATCTGAAGGCAGCAAACTTAAGGCCATTATCACTGAGATTGAAGAGCTGCGCGATAAGGGGCAACCCATCCTGGTCGGTACCGTCTCGGTGGATAAGTCAGAAAAACTCTCACACCTCTTGAAAGAGCAAGGGATCGCCCATCATGTTTTAAATGCTAAGCAGCACGAGCGGGAGGCGGAGATTATTGCGCAAGCCGGCCGCAAGGGGGCTCTCACGATCTCCACCAATATGGCGGGTCGAGGCACGGATATTTTGCTAGGCGGCAATCCTGAATATCTCGCACTTTCTGAAGTGGGGCTGGCCCCCGGGATGGAAGCCACCGCCGAGGAGCAGGCAGCTTACGTTGCGAAACAGGCGAGCAAGGCGCTGGAATGGAAAGAAAAATGCCAGCAAGAGCGGGAGGAAGTGAAGGCCTTAGGCGGTTTATTCATTCTCGGTACGGAGCGCCATGAATCCCGCAGAATTGACAATCAGCTCAGGGGGCGCGCGGGACGACAAGGGGATCCTGGGGAAAGCCGATTTTACTTATCACTGGACGACGATTTGATGCGAATTTTTGGTGGTGAAAAGATCGGTCGCTTCATGGAAGAAGACGTGCCGATTGAAGCGCAAATGATCAGTAACGCCATTAAAAACGCACAGCGCAAGGTCGAAGGGCACAACTACGATATCCGCAAGCACCTTCTGGAATACGACGACGTGATGAATCAGCAGCGTAAGGTGGTCTATGCCTGGAGAAAAGAGGCTTTAACCCGACCTAATTTGGAAGAAATGTTTTTTTCGATGATTGAAGAGTCGGCACTGAAGGTTGCTGAGGAATTTTTTCCCCAGCAACGACCAAGAACCGGTGATCAAGGTCAGATTTTTGACGCCACTGAGCTTAATCAGGCCCTGTTTCTCAACTTTCACTTACCCGCCAACCTCACCTTAGAGGAGATCACCCCGTTCAACCAGCAGGGCTTGCAAAAGCAAGTCCTGGCGCTTGCGGAGCAGGATTACCGCGCCAAAGAGCAGACAGTGGGCCCGGAGCTTTTGCATGATTTAAAAAAAATGCTGCTCTTAAGTACGATTGACCACTTGTGGAAGGATCACTTACTGGCGATGGATCACTTGCGTGACGGTATTAGTCTGCAGGGTTATGGGCAAAAGGATCCGTTAATTGAGTACAAGAAGCAGGGGTTTGGCTTTTTCCAGATGATGATGGAGCAGATCACCTGGGATGTGATTAGGAAGTTTTTTAGCACAAGGCTCGATTCACCGGAAATTGTTTTTCCGCCGATTGAGGAACTGGAGGGAGGTCCGCAAGACTTCACCAAACTGCAGTTAAATGTAACGCGTGACGGTCAGCTCGTGGCTCCGGGCGCTGAGCTCAAGGCACAAGAGCAAGCGCAGCAACTAGTGCTACAAGCTCACCTGAGTCAGCGACAGCACCTGGCCCAAGCGCTCGTTGAGAGCCCGACGACCAGAAACCATCGGCTGCCGGAGCTGGACCCGCGGATCGGTCGCAACGACCCTTGCCCTTGTGGCAGTGGCAAAAAGTTTAAAAAATGTCACGGCTCTTAGGGTAAGGCGGCACTGCACTCGCTCACTCTCGCTCATCGCTGAGCGCTAATTACAGATCACTTTTGGGAAAGTCGGACAGAGCGGTGGCTGGGTGAAGGACCAGGAGAGTGTGAGGAAGAAGTTACCTTCTGCTAGAGCTGCAAGTGAAGCGGGGAAAAATCCGGGGGAGTATCCATGAACGAGAAGCCACCATTTGAAGACTTAAGTGAACTACTCCCGCTCAGCGAACTCCCGTTTGACCTTGAGAACGCAGATCTGCCAGGCCTACTGCTCGCGCCATCCCCTGAGCTAAAAAACGATCCCCCACCCACGCCCCAAGTCGCGGACTCTGCTTCTTCCGGCAATGCTGCAGACGAAGAGCTCTTCCTCATCAGTCCAGACGGTGACGGGGCTGACCTCTTTAACTTGCAGTCTCCTCCTCCTGCTAGCCCAGCCTCAGAAGCAAAGCTTGAGCTAGGAGACCCAGGCCAAGACGGTTCCGGAGGGACCGACCTCAACCTGGTGTTCAACACAAACCCTCAGGCGCCGTCGCAGCCACTGCTCCCATCACTCAACTTCGACGGTAACGGTGTGGTAGCCCCAGATCATGAAGATGCTGCTGCTGGACTCCTCTTCACAAGCGACCTCACCCCACCAGCACCTTTGGACCCAGCAGCACCTTTGGACCCAGCAGCAGCAGGCTTGGACGTACTTGCTGCTCTGCAAGACCTACCACTCTCACCACCCCCTTCCTCAGACCCAGAATTCTTCGCCGCACCCCCAGCGGTGGTGGCTGCTGCCAAACCTGCGCCCACACCCCTCTTTCTTGCCACTGAAGACCTCAGCAACTCCTTCCCTCCCCTCAAGGCAAATCCGGAGACTGCTTTTTTCGTGGCTCCACCTGTCAAAAGCGAGGGCAATGACTTGCCAGAAAGGTCACCCGCTCACGCCATCGATCACGCTAACCAGCAGTTTTTACTGGCACAAATGAGGCGCGCTCACGAAGAAGCCAGAACAGCAGAAGCACAACTCAACAACACAGGAGACGCGGCCCCTGTGAATCCCACCCTAGCGCGGATCCAGCAGTTCAGTGAAGCTCTGCCTTTTAGCACGCCCCAAGTGGCAGCAGGCTGGCCTTTTAGTCTGTTAATTTTGGGTAAGCTGGAGCTGCAAGAGCAAGACAAACTCATGGAGCTTTTGCTACGCGAGCAGATGGGATTTCGTGAGATCGATCTTGAGCCACAGTGGCAATCCGGTAGAATCTTAATTCCCCGCATCAGCGAATA
>JAYTHP010000212.1:0-57921 GCA_043732485.1 Oligoflexia bacterium | reverse complement strand
TTACGGGGCAGTTTTTTCAGTACCAAGTCACCATGCACTCTGATAATAGTAACGTAGGCAGTGGCTTAGGGCAGTTTTTTCCGGAGCTAACCTCGGTTAAGGTAGGGAACTAAGGGCAATGTTAGGCATACTGCTTTTCTTAGTCGAGTCTACTGGGGAGTGCGAGCCAGAAGTTGTGTTGATGCTTGCGTGGGCGAGTAAGGCATGATGAGACAGGAACGGCTAAAGGTTTTAGCGCAGCGTGCGAAGGCTGCGGGTGGCTATGGCCTCATTGATGCCATGCTCGTTATGGGACTGACGGTGGCTATCATGACGGCGACTCTCCCTGCACTAAGAAGTTTGCTTCTAAGTGGCACCATCACTCAGATGCAAATCTCGATTAGTGATTTGAACAATTTCATGAGCTTAAGTCTTGAGAATCCTATCAATTGCTTGGCGGCATTTTCTGCAAACAACATCACCTTCGTACCGCAAGCCGAGTCGGCAGGGTTAAATGCCCCACTCGTTTTGCCGGGCTTCACGCTGTATCCTTCACCTGCGGCCTTACAGAACTTTTTCATCGATAACCTGCGAGTTACCGGGCTTTCCTGGATCGTTAACACCCCAGCAGGACAGACCGCAGCCGCTCCGTCGCCGACCTCTTCAAGCGTCTACACCCCGCACCTTTCGTTCACGCCCTCGATCTATTATCAGTATCCAACCACTTTGCGGCTCAACGCGGTGAGTGTCGTGAATCCCAATGTGAGTTTGCACACCGATTTGGCCTTGAATGTCTCAGTCGATCCTACGGCGGGAAATGTTATCTTGAAATGCTCGCTGACTCAGAATAAGACTACTAATTGCAACAACTTAGGAGGGCAGATGTTTGGCAATTTTGCTTGTGCCATTCCCTACCCGATTGTTACAGCCCAGCCGACCAGTTCGTGCACCGCTGCCTTCAGTGGTGCCTCGTTCTATCAGATCGGTTTAGGTTTTTGGACTTGTAATGGCGATAACGGCCTGTGGCAATCATCGGGCAATCCCTAGAAAATCCTTCCATTGAGCAGGGTGGTGGGTGAGGTGGTGTAGGGTGGGGAGTCGCTAAAATACGAGGTGTAAGAAGTCGGTGAGTGGGCTAGGTGGATGTGCTCAACTGATCGGGATTGCTTATAAATTTTTCGGGCTTAATTTTTTCGTGCCCTGAGGCGATAAGAAGAGAAAAGGTGTGTGGTCATCATGAGAAATCAGTATGAGAAATAAGTTTTTTAAAAAAATATCGCTCCTGAGATCCGGGTTTACCCTCGTTGAAATGATGGCTTCTTTAGCAGTTGGGACCACGGCAATGCTGGCCTCAGCCCCGATGATTAAAATGCTCAGCAACATGAACGCCCAGTCCCAGTCGGCTTCCAGTTTTGCCATTTTTCACTCGCAGGTCGCAAGTCAGCTAGGCCAAGTGACTTCCTGCGGCACAGCATTCACGACCAATCATGTCACCTTTGACCCTAGCTCAGTGAGTAAGTTCCCAGCCACCCTCAATGGCGCCGTGGTGTTGCCAAACATGACGCTGTATCCGAAGCCCAATCAAGCCAACAATTCGGTGATGCTTGGAAACTTGCAGGTTCAGAATCTTCAGTGGGTGCTGCCCTCAGGTAGCAGCGCGACTCCAAGTCCAATTGCGACAGTCGGTGCCAACGGCTCGATCTATTATAACTACCTTGCCAACTTGCAAGTGCAAGTCACCACCCTGGCCTCCCCTACCGTGGCCAGCAATCCGACCTTTCCAGTCATTATCACGGTCGATCCTATTTCGCATCAGATTAAGTCTTGCGCTTCCTCAGTGGACGTCAATGGGCTTTGTGCGTCGCAAGGGGGCACGATGGAAATGGTCAATTCGGTCTTTAAGTGCAGCGCTCCTTTTCCAACAACGACTGCAAGTAGACCTCCAGCGATCACCTGCAGTGCGGCGACCATGGGCAGTGTCAGTACGCTGCTAGGATCAGGCATTTGGGTTTGTAACGGCTCTGACTGGGCGCCGCCTGATGCCCCAATTCCTTGCCCAAGTAGTGGCTGGTTTGTTGCTAATAATCCCTATCCGTATTGCGCAACGGCATTGACGCCTGCGCCTTCAGGAACTCCTCATGCGGCGATTGCCGTTCCGCAGGCGTTAGGTGCTGGTAGCGGAAACTTAGTTGCTTTTTCTGGACTGTGGCTGTCTAACCATTGGCAAAATATTACTAATTCTGACGTTCAGCAAATAACGACAATGCATTATTTATGGGCTAATATAATGAGTGCTCTTGTTCCATTGTCAAATACTCATCCTCGTATTTTAGTTCTCGAGCCTGGTAATGGGATTAGCCCAACTGGCTGCTATACCAATGACCAGTTCACTAATGCATCGAGCTGGTGGACCTGGTTACCAAAAGGTGGCACCATGTCCTACGACGGAGGTACTTTTACTCGGTTCAGCACTTCTAGTGCTGTGAGTTGGGATCCCGTAGCGGGTGCAGCCCCGAACATTTTTGCGCAACAGATTAATAACTACGACGCCGTGATCTTGATGGGATTTAGTTCCTGGATGGTTGGGACTGAGACTATTTTCAGGCAATACGTGGACTCTGGTCATAGTTTGCTGGTTTTCTCAGCTTGCAGCGGCTCAGGTTGCACGCAGTCTAGTAATTCCTCCTGGCAGCCGGGTCAGGGGGGGTCGGATAATTTCCAGGACGTGCAGTGCACGCGCTTGAATTCTTGGCTGCGGACGATTGGATTTGCAACCCAATTTAATTGTGATGCTGTCGGCTCAGGTAGACTATATAACGACACTATTTTTAGCGATATTTACTATTACACCAACTTTCCATGGCGGGGTTGTCCTAATGACAGTAGTGGAATCAATACCGATGGGTATCCTTTGATGCAGTAGGAACACGACTAATGAGTCGATCCCCGTCGTGTGTATTGATTGCGCTTTACTGGAGGGGAAGGTAGGCGAGGTAAGGTTAATCAGGATCTGGGTGGTCCCTTTTGGTATCGGTAGGGGTAAAAAAGAAGCCTATTTTTTTAGTCCGGGCAAGCGATGCTAGTTTTTGTTGTCGCTTGGGGCTAGCTCTTCGAGAGAGCAACCGATGAGGGTTGATTCAGCCTCGTTAATGATCAGGGTCGTGACGTTTGCTTCGCTTGTCTGAGAGGTTTGCACTCCCCCGTAGGGGGTCGCGCCCACAAAAAGGCGTGGACCGGGCGGATCGGCAGGTTCTCAGGAAGTCAAACCCTCACGCCTTAGGCTACGTAGAAAAAAATCGGCTCCCTAGTACGGACCGACGATGTTGATTACTCGCGGCGAAGTAATGACCAGCTCGCTAAACACCAATTCATAGTTTTCATCCCTAAGCTCCACCCGTGTGGGGCCTGCAGGAATGTTGAAGCCTAGGAAGCGGTGGGTGGCTTCTTGGAGGCGCAAGCCAAATTGCGGAAATCCTAGCGGCGAGAGTGTAAAGACTTTCGGGCTTGGATTGCCTAAATTCTGTTGCGTGCTACTTACACGGCTTGATTCCCTGCCGCCGCTTGAGAAAAGCGAATAAATATTAGGAAGAATATAGCGCTCATCCCACGCTGCCATCAGCCCAGCTACAAAGCCAACCACTATGCCCGTTTGCTCACTCCATTCCTCATCCCTGCTACTGCGAGCACTAGTGCCAAGCGGCATGTCACCGCCGCCGCCCTCCAGTAGAGCGTCCTCCCCTGTCCTACTTCCGCTCATGATACTACTATCTGCATCCTCGTCTTGACCAAAATGCGCTAGTACCGGGTGACGCCAAAATTCAATTAGAGGGTTGGGGACGCGAATCAGTTGCAGCTCGCGCCTAGCAGTCGCTGCCTCGCTTCTGATTTGATAGCGATGGGTGAACTCCCGTGGATGGCGCGTCTCAAGCAAGAGTGGGTAGCTTCCGGCGATGAGCACCCCGGGGATCTCAAATCGTCCCTCTTCTTGTGTGATTGCCCAGGCATTGGGCTGTCCAAGGACCACTACTTGATAGTGTCGGTTCGAAGGTAAGAATTGAAAGGGCTCCAGGCGGTTGAGCTTTTGCACTTGGCCTACAAGATCAAGACCCGTAATCTGAGTAAGATCGAGATAGGTCTTCTGGTTGCCTGTCACCGGGAAACTCACGGCTAGAGCTTGGCTGGGGTCTGTCAGCGAGATCAGCATGAGCTGGTGGGCCCCGGGAGAGACCTTGCGGTAGATGAAGAAGCGATCTTGTTGCGGCGGGTAGGAGAGGGTTGCAGGCTCATTGCCTGAGTCTACCGCTGGGTCCTCTAAAAGCTCATAGTGGGAGCTGAGATAAATGGGGGGTTGCCGTTGCTCGGCCCCAGCCCAGGTTAGCCGCCAGCCTGCTTTCAGTTGGCCATAGACCAGGCCTGTGGGCTTTTGACTGTCACGCTCGCTGGCGGCAGCTAGCAACTCGGCGTTGCTTGCTGAAGGGTTTTGTGCCAGCAGGTGCGAGCGCTTGAGCGAGGACTCCAGCATTCGTAGCCCAGTTTCGGTTTGCTCGGATATGAGCGGGATACTGCGGCGGGCCTCAGGGAGTGTCTGAAGGTCTTGGGACGTAGGAGGGGCGGGATCAAGCCAGACCCAGGTGGTGCCGTGTTGGGCCAGGCTCACCTGACCCCAAGTCGCAGGCGTGTGGGGTTGATTGAGGGGGATGCCTTGCGTTTCCACGGCAAGCGGATCAAGCACCGTTTGCTCCGCATCGAAGGCCTCGACAAACGAAAACAATGGAGCCTGCAGTTGGTTTTGTTGCTGCTGCTGGGTGGTGGAAGTGGGTCGAGTACTTGCTGCAGCCGCTTGCCTGGGCGCGTTCGTCAAATTCTGCTGAGCACCGGGCTGACCCTTCGCGGTCGGGTGCACTGGGTCGGCCGGCTGAGAAGCAGAGGGCGACGACTGGGGTGCGAGTTGCGCTAGCCGTAAAGCGATTTGCTGCAAAGAAACGTCTGTCTTGTTCTCGGGCGCGCTCCGTGCAGTTTCCCTTGGTTTTTCTGCGCTTTCGGCCACGTCCCTTTCTATATTCCTTTCTAGGTTCATGACGCTCTCCAGAAGCGACTGGATTTCCAACTGCGCCATCCGCTGCGCAAGCGGCTCAAGGAGAATTTCTGGAGTCGCTTTCAGTGGGATTCCCTCGGTAGGTCGCAAGAGTGTTGTCAGCCATAGCCCTGCTGAGGGCGGGAGGGGTGCGGCAGTCGTAGGGTCAGGTTGACGAAGCAAGGAGGTGGTAGGGGTGCCTGGAGCGTAAGTTTGGCCGGTAGGACTGGAGCTCGTGATTCTGCTGCTGCGGTGGGGTTGAGGCCTACGTCTGCGTCGTTTTTTTTTCTTGCGGGGCATTGCAGGCGGCAGTGAATGGAGCGATGCTGCTGCTTGCGTGGTGCGCAAGGCGTCCAAGTAAGCGGCACCCCACTGGTGAGCTGCGCTGTTGCGGTTCGTGGGTTGCAGGTCGTCTGTCGTGGGGGTCGCGGTGGTGCTCGCTAAGTGAGGTGAAGACAGACGACGCCAGGAGCTATGCGGGCTCCTGCTACTGCCACCAACAGCAAGGTCTTCGGAGCTATGCCCGTCACGGTCTTGCGGCGTGCGCAGCGTGACAGGTAAAAGGTTTGCTGCCAGAGTGAGCGGTACGAGCTCGGTTTCAGGCGGGTTTTGTGCAGGCTGAGAAGGGGTTGCCGCAGCCTGCAGGGGAGTGAGTAGAGCAACCGGTGGGTAAGTGCTTGTGCCTGGCGGTGGACCTGGTGGCTGGGCATTTTTAGATTGGTCTAGGTCCTCTCGTGAGTCTTTCGATGAGTCCTCTAAGTCGTCTGAGTCGCCGCGTGTGGCTTCCGCGGGCGGCGATAAGGAGGAGGTCGACGGGCTGTCCTCTTGAGACTCGACTGACTGCTGGAACTGCTGTCGCAGGAAGTCGTGAATGGAGGCCATTTTCTCATTTTCAGTGAGTGGCGCGTCTTTGGAGGCTGCGTTGGAGGTGTCTTTGGAAGCGTCGGAGATAACCTCGTCGGCTACAGCTTCTGTTCTGGCTTGAGTGGTTTGTTCCGGGGGAAGGAGGATGGCCGCTGTCTGATCCTCAGCTTGAGGCGCTTCAGCCCGCCCTGCAGACTCAGGCAGGAGCGGTAAACCACTGACTTCCTGGGCGACGCTTTCCTGAGCAGCGTCTTGCGCTATTTCCTGCGCCCCTGGTTGCCCAATTTCCCGGTCTTTGACCTCGGTTTGAGCCAGTTCCGCTTCTTGCTCAAGGGTGCTGGGCTGAGTGTCTTGCAAGGAGTTTGCAGCCGCAGCGCTAAGATAAGTGAGGCTGAGTGGGGGGAGGAGCGAAAAAGTGAGCGCTAAACTTAGGCTTTTGACTAAAAAAACGCGGACGACCAGTCGCTGTTTCTGGTGATGCCGCGTGAGTGCAAAAGGGCCAGTAGGTGGCAGAGTCATTCACTCGCTTTCATGAAAGTGGGGCACCTTTCTCTTTTTATGCTCTCTCTTAAGCTCTCTTTTGAGCCTGGGCTTGGCCACCAGACGCAAAGCCGCCGTCAGCTGCCTGCGACGAAAAAGCTCTTTTGAGGCAAACGCCATTGTTTAGGCTAAGAACCTGAACCGCCAGAGCCTGGGTGACTTGGTGGCGGTCTAGATTCTAGTGTAAAGGGATCTCCTTATTTTTTCAACTAAATATTATTGATTTGCCAGGCTTTGTCGCACGAGTGAGCGTTGCAATTTCAGTTGATATTTCTTGAACTCGCCCTCATCGAGATCCGAGCCCCTGAGGGCCTCTTCAGCAAGCTCTTGCGCCTTCTTCGCGCGTGAGAGATTAATCTCGGTTGCCAACTCCAGCGTACTTGCCAAAACGCTGACATGGTTACCTGCGACTTCAAAGAACCCCGTGGAAATCGCCGCTGAGACGTCCTCTAAGCCTACCGTCTGATACCGGATCATACCCACGGCCAGCAGTCCCACCAGCGGGGCGTGACCTGGGAGAACCTGAATCTCTCCCCGTAAGGTGGTCAGAGTCACTTCTTTGACACGCCCACCTTCTAACACCCGGCGCTCGGGCGTTAATAAATCGAGCGTTAAAAAGTCAGACGCTTCGGTAGGTGTTTCAGGTGATCCTGGCTTTGATTCTGGCTTCGATTCTGGCTTCACCACCGTGTGTGTTCCTCTTCATGCGCATAAGTCCATTAGCAAGCAATGGCTCAGGCTTTTTGCTTATTGGCTAAGAGCCCTAGGCGCTTAGCTTCTTGGCCTTCTCAATGGCATCCTCGATGGTGCCCACTAAGTAAAACGCCTGCTCCGGCAAACCGTCGTGTTTGCCGTCAGCAATCTCCTGGAAGCCCTTAATCGTGTCTTCAATCTTCACCGACTTACCAGGAATCCCGGTAAACTGCGAAGCCACAAAAAACGGCTGTGAGAGGAACCGCTGAATCTTTCTGGCCCTTGACACCGTCAGCTTATCTTCCTCCGACAGCTCATCCATCCCGAGGATCGCAATAATGTCTTGCAAGTCCTTGTAGCGTTGCAAGATCAACTGCACCTTGCGGGCAATCTGGTAATGCTCCTCGCCGACCACCCTGGGATCTAACACCCGGGAGGTGGAAGCCAGCGGATCGACGGCAGGGTAAATGCCCATTTCCGCAATCTGGCGTGAGAGGTTGGTGGTAGCATCCAAATGGGCAAAAGTCGTGGCAGGCGCCGGATCGGTGTAATCGTCAGCCGGGACGTAAATCGCCTGAATCGAGGTGATCGAGCCGTGATGAGTGGAAGTAATTCGTTCCTGCAGCTCTCCCATCTCCGTGGCCAAATTAGGCTGATAACCCACAGCCGAAGGAATACGCCCTAACAGGGCTGAGACTTCTGAGCCTGCTTGAGTGAAACGAAAAATATTATCAATGAACAACAAAACGTCTTGATTTTCTTCGTCCCGAAAGTACTCAGCCACGCTGAGAGCCGAAAGCGCTACGCGGGCACGAGCGCCGGGTGGCTCGTTCATTTGGCCATAGACCAGGGCCGTTTTCTCTAGCACCCCGGATTCTTTCATTTCCATCCACAAGTCGTTGCCTTCGCGGGTACGCTCGCCCACCCCGGCAAACACCGAGAATCCCCCGTGGTCTTTTGCAATGTTATTGATCAATTCCATGATCAAGACAGTTTTACCGACCCCAGCACCACCAAACAGCCCAATTTTACCACCGCGGGCATAAGGGGCGAGTAAGTCCACCACCTTGATGCCCGTAAAAAAAGGCTGCACCTCCACGGACTGATCTTTGAAAGCAGGAGGAGGTCTGTGGATGGGATAGGTGGTTTTGGCATTCACCGGTCCCCCTTCATCCACCGGTTGACCAATCACGTTTAAAATTCGTCCCAGCGTTTCTCGCCCTACCGGAACCTGAATCTGCGCGCCTGTGTCAAGTGCCGACTGACCGCGTACTAGCCCATCGGTACTATCCATGGCAATGCAGCGTACGACGCCCTCACCTAAGTGCTGGGCGACTTCGAGCACCAAGTTCCATTCGCCGTCCCCGCAAGACGGATTGGTCACGCAAATGGCATGAAAGATGGCCGGTAGGTGATTGCTTTCAAAAGCAATATCGACGATCGGTCCTACGACCTGCCTAATTTTCCCCAAGACTCGCGGGGGCGATGCGTCTTGTAAGGGATCTGCTGCTGCGGTCTTGTGTTGAGTCGTTGTGCCTGACATCTACGTTCATTCCTTCCTATGAGCCTTCTTTTAACCTTTGGGCTTTCACTTGCGAGGAGCTCTCTGGTTCGGGAGCTCGTGGATTGCAGGAGGTTATTTTAAGCATTTTTTTGCGATTCACTGCCCGCAATAATTTCTAGCAATTCTTTGGTAATCCCCGCTTGCCTGGTCTTGTTGTAAAGCAAAGTCAGCTTGCGGATCATTTCTCCTGCATTTTTCGTCGCGTTTTCCATCGCAGCCATGCGCGCGGCGTGTTCACTGGCTTGCGATTCCAAGAAAATCCTCAGGATTTGATTGGAAAAACTTTTCTCAAGTAACTGTTCGTAAACCTCAGGCAGCTGATCACGCTCGATATAATCTAAAGGCGGTGATGCCGCAAGCTCAGTCACCAGGGGTAAAAAGGTCTCAATACGGGTGATCTGGGCGCCCGCACTCGCAAACTCGTTGTAAATGATCCGAATTTGCGAGAAGTGTCCTGCCAGGAATTGAGCAAGCAACGTCTGCGCTAACTTCTTTGCTTTTCCTGCCGTGACCTTCCCCGTGAGATCAGGAAAATGGGAGGCGATTTTCACCGACTTGGTTTTGAAAAAATCATAGCCCTTTTTACCAATAAACGAAAGTTCAAACTCTTGATGCTGCTGGCTTAACTCTCCCATCACTCGCTGGGTGAGCTTCAGCACGTTGCCGTTAAAACTGCCACACAAGCCGCGCTCGGAGGTCACCACCACGAGTAGCTGCTTCTGCACGCCGCCTAACCCCACCTGCTCTCCCGTCGGCTGCGAGCTTTTGCTTCCTTGAAAAACCGCAAGTTTTGGAAAACTCTCAGCCGAGATCAAGGGCGTCAGCGAGTGGATCAGGCTTTGAATCTTCCGTGCGTAAGGGCGGTGATTGACAATCGCCTCTTGCGAGCGCCGCAGCTTCGCCGCGGAAACCATCTTCATGGCCCGCGTGGTCTGCTGGGTGTTCTTCACGGTGGTGATTCTTTTTTTAAGATCCTTAATACTAGGCATGCTGCGCGTCCACCGCCTGCGCAAACTCAGCCCCAAAACTCTGCAGCACTTTCTCCAACTCCGCTTGCGTGCTTTCCGAGATCTTGCCTGCGGTTTGGATCGTGGTCAAAAGATGAGAGTGCTGAGTCTCAAGCAACTTGAGCAACTGACTTTCGTAAAGCTTTAGCTTCTCAACCGGGATCTTATCCAGCCAGCCGTGAATCCCGGCAAACAAGATCACCACCTGCTGCTCAACACTCATGGGTTGGTATTGCCCTTGCTTGAGAATTTCCATCAAGCGTTGTCCGCGGGCCAGCTGTCTTTGGGTGGCCGTGTCAAGATCGCTGCCAAATTGCGCAAAGGCTGCTTTTTCGCGGTATTGCGCCAAGTCTAAACGCAAAGTGCCTGCCACCTGCTTCATGGCCTTAATCTGCGCGCTGCCTCCGACGCGGGACACGGAAAGCCCGACGTTCACTGCCGGACGCACGCCTGAGTAAAAAAGATCGGTTTCTAAGAAGATTTGCCCGTCCGTAATGGAAATGACGTTGGTTGGAATGTAAGCGGAGACGTCACCTGCTTGCGTTTCAATAATCGGCAAAGCGGTGAGCGATCCTCCACCTAAAGCATCCGATAATTTAGCGGCGCGCTCTAGAAGGCGGGAGTGAAGGTAAAACACGTCGCCTGGGTAGGCCTCGCGCCCCGGGGGGCGCCTGAGCAGCAAGGAGAGCTGTCGGTAGGCTTGCGCTTGCTTCGTTAAATCATCATAAACAATCAGCGCGTGTTGTCCTTGATCACGAAACCATTCGCCCATCGTGACCCCGGCATAAGGGGCCAGAAATTGCAGCAAAGCCGCTTCAGAGGCAGTGGCTGCCACCACAATGGTGTGATCGAGCGCGTCATGAGTGCGCAGCTGATCGACGACCTGGGCTACGGTGGATTGCTTTTGACCAATGGCGACATAAATACACATCACCGCGCGCCCTTTTTGATTGATAATCGTGTCAAGCGCTACGGCGGTCTTTCCGGTCTGACGATCACCAATGATCAATTCCCGCTGTCCACGGCCAATCGGGATCATCGCATCAATCGCCTTAATGCCGGTCTGCAGTGGCTCTTTCACCGATTGCCTGGCGACAATGCCGGGAGCCTTCATTTCCATCTTGCGATACTCGACACCCTTGAGCGGACCTTTGCCGTCAATCGGCACGCCTAAGGCATTGACCACGCGGCCCAGTAGGGCGGTTCCCACCGGAACTTCAACAATTTTCGAGGTCCGCTTGACCTTGCTGCCTTCTTTTACCTGGGTCTCATCCCCGAGAATCGCCACCCCCACGCTTTCGGCATCGAGGTTCAGCACCATGCCGGTCACGCCTCCGCCAAAGTCCACCAGCTCGCCTGCCATGACGTTTTCCAAGCCATAGACACGCGCCACGCCGTCACCTACGGTGATAACGGAGCCGGTTTCGGAAATATCAAATTTCTTTTCAAATTGAAGCAGTTGGGTTTTCAGTAGGTCGGTGATTTCTTCCGGTCGAATGGACATAACAGGTGTGTTTCCTTCAAAAGGGTGAGCGAACGCTGGCCCAGCCGCTTAAAGCGGTGGACTTTGGGTTAAATGAGCTTGCAGTTGTTGGAGTTGGTTGAGTAGCGTGCCGTCGTAGGTCACCCCTAAGACCGTGACCTTGAGTCCCGCTAAAAGCGCAGGATCAATCTGCGGCTCTAAGCTGACTTTCTTCTGCAATTTGGCGGTAAAAAGTGCTGCCACCTCAGTGAGCTCTTGCGGGCTTAAGGCTTGCGACGAACTCACCGTGCCCCGCAATTCACCCTGACCAAGGGCCAGCGCCGCCTTCAGGGACGTCAGGATCGCAAGGAGCAGCGGCAGGCGATTTTTGCGCGTCAAGAGCAGTAGAAATTCTCTGACCAGCGGATGAAAAGCAACGGCGCTTGCCGCAGAGAGGGTCGTTAACAACGCTATTTTTTCCTGGCGCGGTAAGAAAGGCGCAAGCAGCATGGCTTTCAAAGGGGGGAGAGCACCTAGCAGCTCTTGAAAGTCTTGCAGCTGCGTCACCAGCTTGCTCAGCTCTTCGCCTGAGACACTGAGCTCTTGGGCTGCTTGATAAAAACTGTTGGCATAACTTGTGGCAAGCTTCATGCGGAACCCTTCGCAAGCTCGCGCGGTAAGAGATGTGCGAATTGCTGGCGCCAAGCCTGCTGTTGTCCGCGATCCAGGCGCTGGGTAATCAGCTGGGTGGCTTGGGTGAGCGCTGCCATGGCTAAGCGCTGTTTCAGCGCGGCTTGAAAGTCTTCCAGCAAGAGCTGACTGGAGAAGCGACCTTGCTCAAGCAGGCGGGCGGCTAAGCGCTGCGCTGCTTCGGTGGTCTTTTGATGCGCCAGTCTGCCCGTGCGCTCAGCCTCCTGGTGCAGTGATTTGATTTCTTGCTCGAGTCCGGCAAGTTTGACGCTTGCGGTGTGCAGTTGCTGGGTTGCGGTTCTCAGCTGAGTTTCCGCGTTTTGCAAGTCAGCACGAACCTGGCTGGCCCGCTGGGCTGCAAATTCGCGCAGCGGAACCTTGAGGCTGCGTTGTAAAAAAAACCCTAAGAGCGTGAGGTTGACCATCGGTGCAAGTAAGCTCATCTTGCGGCCGACTCCGGCAGTAAGAAGGGTTCAGCCATCGCTTGGGCCAAAGGGGTGACTTGCACTTCGAGTTGGGCTATGAGCTCTGCCTGGGTGTCTTGCAGTTGTTCAAGGCTTGCGGTCTTCAGCTGCTTGGCTTGATTCTTTGCCTGCGTTAAGATTTGTAATTCCTGGCTCTTAGCGGAGGCAACCCAAACCTCGTACTCGCTTTGGGCTAGCTGTTTGGCCTCTTGCATGCGTCTGCGATGCTCGTCAAGTTTTGCAACTGCCTGGTTCGCCAGCCGTTCGGCTAGCTCAAGGTCTTTGCTGATTTTTTGGTAACGAGTTTCCAGCATCCGCTGGAAGGGGATCAAGTAGAGCTGGGAGAGCGCAAAAAAGGCTGCGAAGAAAATAAAAAAGTGAATAGAAAAAGTGTAATCGAGTTCGAGTTGTTTCAGCAGTGCTTCCAAAGGGTGATCCACCTTATACTTGAAGATTTTGTTTGGAGGTAACACACTTGAAGCTTGGGGGTCAAATAAAAATCAGCTCGTGGCTTCCGAAGCAGCGGAGGAGAGTGGAGAGGACGGCGGAGAGGACGCCGATGACCCCATCTTGCTACTACCCTCAAAAATCACACCCTCATCGACGCTCAGGCTAGGGGTTAAGATGTCGCCGCGAAAAATGGCCGGGCGGTTAATCTCCACCCGGTGTTTGGCGCGCAAAGTGCCGTTGACCTCCCCACTAATGATAATCACGCCTGCTTCAATGTGGGCATCCACGCGCGCTCCTTCACCCACAATCAGGGTGTCAGGCGTGTAGATTTCCCCACGAAAAATGCCACCAATACGCACGGTACCAAAAAAGCATAATCGTCCTTCAAACTCGCAACCACTGTCCAGGATAGCGGTGACGAGCGAGTAGGTGGCAGGGAGCGAGAGATCGGAGGTCGCGCTCATGCGGAACCCATTTGAAACTTCTCAAGCAGACGCTCAAACTCTTGCGCGTTGGAGTAATGAACGAGAAACTTACCTTTACTAGCCGTGCCGCGGACTTCCACTTTGGTCGACCATTGGCGCTCCAACTCACGACTGAGGTTGTTCAGACGCAGTTGCAAGGCATTTTCTGGCGGCGTCGTTGGAGGATCCATTTGAGCGTCTGCCGGGTCTGACGTTGGGCCTTCTGTTTTCAGTCGGTCAATTAGCACCTCGGTGGCCCGGACGCTTAAGCCTTGCTCGAGGATCAGTTTTCGGACCTGCAGCCGTAATTCCATCGATTCCAGCGATAAAATCGCCTTGCCGTGGCCAAGCGATAAGCGTTGTTGCTTTAAGTCCTCAATCACCGCTTCCGGGAGGCGCAAGAGGCGTAAGTGATTGGCTACTGAGGCGCGGTCTTTGCCAACGCGGGTGGCGAGCTCTTCTTGCGTCAAGCCAAACTCCTTAATCAACTGAAAGTAGGCCAGCGCCTCGTCGATGCAGTTGAGGTCCGAGCGCTGGATGTTCTCAATTAAGGCTACTTCCAGCGATTCGCGGTCGGTCGACTTACGAATCACCACGGGAACTTGCTTGAGTCCCGCCATTTTGGCGGCTCGCAGCCGGCGTTCGCCTGCCACCAGCTCAAAGCCGCGGGTGGCGTTTTTGCGAACAATCAGCGGCTGGATCAGGCCGTGCACCCGGATCGAGGCCGCCAGCTCCTCGAGTGCTTGGTCATCAAAGTCTCGGCGTGGTTGGAGGCTATTGGCCGTGATGTCGTCCAGCAGCGCTAGCGTGATACCCATGTAGCGGGTGGCTGCTGTGGACTCAGGGTGAGGGGTCGCGTGTTGGGGGACTTGCGCGCCGCTTGAGCTGATGAGGGGTGGGGGCGAAGGTGGTGGGGTTTCGTCTTGCGGCGGCGGGAACAGTGCCGCGGCGGAGGGGTGCGGGTGTGGGCTGCTACCCGGGAACAAGGAAGCAAGGCCTTTGCCAAGAGTGGGTTTTTGTACCATGAGCGGATCTCCTTTTTGCCAAGACTTTTACGAAAAACTACAAACGACGACGGCTGACCCCTAATGCAAGCAGCGGATGACACTGCACTTGCATCACGGCGAGCTCACTTCTGGTGGCAAGCGCCTGTTTTTACTGCGTAATTCTGGATTAGCGCCTGCATCGCGGGAAGGCTGAGCGCTGTGCGGTTTAATCTTTTGCGGTGCGGGAGGGGGAGGTGCCGCAACCACCGGCTGATGTCGCTCGAGCAGTTCTTTTGCTAAGTTGAGGTAGGAGAGGCAGCCCTTGGAGTCAATATCGTAGAGCAAGATCGGCTTACCGAAGCTAGAGCATTCGCTCAGCCTGACGTTCCGTGGGATGATGGTCTTGAAGACCTGGTGGCCAAAGTGGGTACGCACTTCCTTGACCACTTCGTTGGCCAGGTTATTGCGGCTGTCAAACATCGTCAGCACAATGCCTTCTTCAGCGAGTTGCGGATTGAGGTTTTTTCTGATTAAAGAGACTGTATTTAACAATTGACTTAGCCCTTCCAGCGCGAAATACTCGCATTGCAGGGGCACCAGGTAGGAGTGAGCGGCCGTCAGCGCGTTGATCGTCAGCAGCCCTAAAGAAGGTGGACAGTCAATGAAGATGTAATCATACTGATGCGACACTTCCTCAAGCGCGCTGCGCAGTTTATGCTCCCGTGCAAAGGCTCCGACGAGCTCAATTTCGGCTCCGGCAAGATCGCTACTGGCAGGAGCGACAAAAAGACTATCCATTTCCGTCGGTTGAATGACTTGTGAGAGCAAGCGATCGCCCACTAAAACCTGGTAGATGGTCCCGGTCTGCTCAAAGCTCGCGCGATCAAGGCCAAAAGCCGAACTGGCGTTGCCTTGGGGATCAAAATCCAGCACAAGTACTTTTTTTTCACTAACGGCAAGCGAGGCTGCAAGGTTCACCGTGGTGGTGGTTTTACCTACTCCACCTTTTTGATTAGTAACGGCAATAATCTTACCCACGGCGCGCTCCCTGGAGGTGAAGGGGTGAGTAAGGCGCAAGGGGCAGGGGGCGGGGGGGTAAGCAAATCATGGGGTACTTTTTTTCTCTTTCTCTTGTGGCGCAAGACTAAGAAGGGTTGCCAGAAGGTCGGGCTGCCTGCGTAGGCGCAAAAGCTCGTTCTTTCACGCTAGCTGTCCCAGCGGGAGGAGGCAATAGCAAACTGCGCAGGCGGTGATTTTTTTCCTGTACGGGCAATGATGTTCCACGTGGAACATCATTGCCCGTACACTAGCGGTTGGGTTGCAGCTGGACTAGGAAGCGGTTTTTTTGCTCAGGCCCCACCTGATAGGGCCACTCGCGCACGAGCTTGAGCCGATGCCGCAGCGGGCCTTTTTGAAGCTCTTGCCATTCCTTAGGCCAAGCTGGTCCCTTGAGGAGTACCAAATTGTTCCACGTGGAACTTTCGCAGCCCTCTCCCTGAGGGGAAGCGGGGCGCTTGGGTTTGGCGGATCCTAACCCGAGCCAGCGGGCGATCCGTTCCGTCGAGCCCACCGCTCTTGCCACCACCGTCATTGCAAACGGCTGGGGAGTGAAGTGGGGAGTAGCCGCCCAAGGTGCAGCCCAGTACTGCTCCACTCTTCCGGAGTAGACCTGGACTTGTGCTAAGCCGAGGTGGAGGACTGCGCGGCTGAGGTAGTCCGCTTTGCGGCGTTCTGATTCTACTAAAACCCACCTCGACTCCTCGGAGACCAGGGCCGCAAGTAAACCCGGCACGCCACACCCCGAGCCTAGGTCTAAGGCGTTGGCGCCAAGCCAGTCACCGCGCGTGAGCTCTAGCACATCGGCTAGGTGGCCGTAAAAAAACTCCTCAGCGCTTGTCAGCCGAGTCAGGTTTTGTAGCTGATTTTCGGCGCCTAGAAAGTCAAAAAAGCGGATGATTTGTGCTTGCACGAGTGCGGGAAGGGGAGGGGTTAAGGTTGCAAGCAAGGCTTGCAGCGCCACAGTCTCGTTCGTGATGGTGATGGTGGTGGGGGAGTCTTGCTGTGTCACGATTCGGTGCAGGCGTAGGAAGATGGCGGTGGTGAGAGGGGGGGGGCGGTTTTCGTCCTGTTAAAGGAATGCATTTTGAAGAAAATCATTAAATTGGCTGCAGCAGCAGGCGTCACGCCTTGCATGCGACTGGCTTGCCCGAGTGTCTCTGGGCGGGTGAGGAGTAGGCGCTGTCTGATCTCATGGCTCAGCCCTGCCACTTGCGCAAAGTCAAAATCCAACGGAATGCGAATCTGCTCGTGTTTTTTTACCGCTTCTACGAGCTGCAAGTCGCGCTCAATGTAGCCTGCATACTTGATTTGCACTTCCAGTTGCTCGCTGACTTCCGGGTCAGCGTCCTGGCCTGGAAAGCCCAGTTCGCAAAGGTCGGCCCAACGGATCTCAGGGCGCCGTAAAAAGTGTGCTCCTGAGACTCGGTCTTGTAAGCTCGGCAGGGCTCTTTTTTGCAGAAACTCCACGACGGCTTCCGCTCTGGGATAGAGGTAAAAACTTGCAAGCTGGGTGGTGAGTGTTGCAAGCTCATTTTTCTTAACTTTAAAGTGGGCGTAATCCTCAGCGCTCAGCAGGCCGAGTTGCCAGCCGATTTCACTGAGCCTGAGGGTTGCGTTGTCTTCTCGCAGTAAAAGGCGATGCTCGGCACGCGAGGTGAACATGCGGTAGGGTTCATCGGTACCTTTGAGCACTAAGTCATCGGCCAACACCCCTAAGTAGCCATCCGCGCGTGACAGCACCAGGGGGTCACGCTCTTGCAGCAGCAAGGCGGCGTTGATCCCGGCTAAAATACCCTGCCCTGCGGCTTCTTCATAGCCTGAGGTGCCATTGATTTGCCCTGCAAAAAACAGCCCCCTGACGTCTTTTGATTCAAAAGTGGCTTTGAGTTGTCGGGCATCAATGCAATCGTACTCGACGGCGTAACCATAGCGAATGAAGCGGGCCTGCTCTAAACCGACAATCGAGTGCACGAACTGATCTTGCACGTCCTCGGGTAGGCTGGTGGAAATCCCGTTGACATAAACGAGTGGGGTGGTGAGGCCCTCAGGTTCTAAGAAAATCTGATGGCGCTCTTTTTCCGGAAAGCGCTTGACCTTATCTTCGATGGAAGGACAGTAACGAGGTCCCTTGCCTTGAATCAGGCCTGAGTAAATGGGCGACTGATGGAGGTTGGCTGCAATCAGTTCGTGGGTCTGTAAGTTGGTATAAGTGAGGTGGCAGCTGACTTGGGGGAGGTAAGGAAAAGGGTTGAGTTTCTGGAAAAAAGAGAAAGCCAGCGGCTGGGCATCCCCAGGTTGCTCCTCCAGACGGCTGTAATCAATCGAGTCGCGGTCTAAACGTGGTGGGGTGCCGGTTTTTAAGCGACCCATGCTAAAGCCTAAGGCTGCCAGTGAGCGACTCAGACCCAGGACGGAACGATCGCCGTACCTGCCGCCTGCGGTTTGCTGGGAGCCGGTAAACATCATCCCTTGCAAAAAGGTCCCCGAAGTGATGATGACGCAGCTCGCCTGCAGTCGGGTGCCCTCAACGAGGATCACACCCTGGATTTTTGATTGTGGCGACGGCGCCGAGTGAAGCCCCGAGTGTAGCCAAAGCCGATCCACCTCGCACTCGAGGATTTGCAGCCGGGGTTGAAGAGAAAGCTGCGTCTGCATGGCGGCTGCATAAAGGCTACGATCACATTGCGTGCGGGAGGAGCGCACGGCAGGGCCTTTGCTGCTATTGAGTCTTCGGTACTGGATGGCTGAGCGATCAGCCACTTTCCCCATTAACCCCCCTAAGGCGTCAACTTCTTTTACTAGCTGCCCCTTGGCTAAACCACCAATGGCAGGATTACACGACATGGCGCCTATGCGTTTGGCGTCCAGGGTGATGAGTGCGGTCTCACAGCCCATGCGGGCGGCAGCATGGGCGGCTTCGCAGCCGGCATGCCCACCTCCAATCACGATGACGTCAAAATGATTTTTTTTCAGCTCCATTGGCTCAATTTTATAGCCCAGCGTGCGGGGTGGCGTCAATGGCTAATCCTGGTGGCGTTTTTCGGAGACTGTTTGCTGAAAAAAAAGGGGGGTTAAGAGGGAGGTGTGGGGGAAAAAGAGCGGCTTTTCTCGTTTTTTACCCTTTATCACCAAAAAAAGATCAAGTTTGGGCGAAAAAAGCCGAAGCGAACTTATGATGTATTTTCAATCGCTGGTGAAAACTCCTGCTGTGCTTCCTAGGCTTGCGACCCCGCCGCTGTCGTCGTTGTCGTCGGGTAACGCGCGCTATCTAACATTCGGCCTCACCGGCGTCTTGCAGCAAGGGGCGCAAGCCTGTCTGCGCTGGAAGCAAGCCTCAGCACTGAGCTTGGCAATGAGCTTGGCAATGAGCTTGGCAATGATGATCCCAATGGCGCTTTTGGCCCCTGCCCAGGCAAGCGCTTTAGATATTCCCTGCCACCAAAGTATTCACCAGGTAAAAAAAGGGGAGACACTCAGTCAGATTCTCTTTCAAGCGAGCGAGCGGCTGAGTCAAAAAGTACAAGTCTATGGTCCAGGGGGCATGATTGAAAAAACGGTCAAACTGAACGCTGGCCTGATCCCAGATGCCGACACCATTTTCCCTTGGCAGCGCTTGGTGCTGCCTGAAGAGTTTAACCGTCCGGCGTTTTGCACGTTGGACAGCGCCGGACAACGTGAGCCCGACTCGGAGGCAACCCCCGCACCCTCACCAAGCAAGGGATCTTCTCCAGCGCCCTCGGAATCAGCTACGGGCTCAGCGCCGTCAGCTCTTGGGTCTTCTTCTCTTGTGCCCTCTCCGGCGACATCGCCCTCCTCGAGCCCGATTCTGGTACCCAACGCCTCCGCCCCGGTTGCCGAAGCGACTGCAGGCAGTGTGACGCCTGCTCTTTTAAATGCTGAAGCGGAGCGAAAGGCCGCGGAAGAGAAAACGGCCGCTGAGGCGAAGACGCCTGCTGAGCTCCCCAAGGAAGCTGCAACGCCTGAGCCAGTCGTGACGCCCTCGGCTTCCCCCATAACAGCGCCTGAAGCTGCACTCACCGTACCCACAGCAGCAGAAGGCAGCGGTAGTGGCGCGGCTCCAGAGGAGAGTGGTCAGTAACCGCTCGACCTCATCCCCTGCGCTCATAAGACCTAAAAGTCCTCTGGGCGGTTGGGAAGAAAAGCCATGCTGCGAGTTGAGCCGGGCGCAAAATACCAAAGAAAGGGATGACGCCTTCAAGCGATTTGGGCTAAGCTAAGTTCACTTCTGCTGAACTGCTGTTTCTCCCGATTTTTGTACGCTCCTCTTTTTTTCCCCTGCGAAAACCCTACATCATGATGCTTTTTGCCCCTCAGAGTCTGAAGTTTTTGAAAAAAGCTCGAAAAGAGAACGATTTAGTTTGGTTTGCCAATAATCGTCCGGAATATGAGGCGCTCATCAAGGCACCGTTTGCTGCAGTGGTGCTCGGGCTGGGGGCTCAGCTTCAAAACCAGCTGCCCCATTTTCGCTTCTCGGTACGCTCTATTTCCCGACCGATGCGCTCGCCTGAGAACGCAGTGAGCTTGGGTCCGCTGAAGGATTTCATTGCTTGTGTGATGGGTCCGCCTAAAACCTCCCGCTTTGAAATGCCGCCTTGTTTCTATTTTTCCGTCGGTGCCAGTGAAATTCTTTGGGGGGCTGGGCTTTATCGCCCGAGCGGTCCGCAGTTGCGTTTCATCCGGATGGCGCTTGAGAAGCAGCCTGAGGTGCTGCACCGGTTTTTAAAGAGTAAAAATTTTCGAGGCACCTTTCAGGGGTTTGGGAAAGAGCAGTTTGTCAGATTGCCGTGCGGTTATCAGGTAGAGGAGAAATACCAGTACCTGCTGATGCAAAAGTCCTTAAGTATCCATAAACACTTCACGCCCAAGGAGCTTTGTCAGCCAGGGTTCTTAGGTCAACTTGTGGAGGTGGCACAGCGCTCCCTGCCGCTCGTAAGCTGGCTGGAGCAGGCGCTGCGCTTTAAGCCTGATTGGCGGCGGGGGGGTTGATTTTTGGCGACGAGCGGGAAATTTGACTAGCTAAAGCGCCGGGCTCTTGGCAAGATCAAGACCATGGGTACTGCCGTTATCATTCCAGCGCGCGGGGGATCGACCCGCTTTCCACAAAAGCCGCAAACCCTGATTCACGGTGTGAGTTTGATCCAGCGCACTTGGAAGATTGCAAGCTCGGTGGTAGGCCAGGCCCAGGTCTGGGTGGCGACGGATGATCTGGCGATTGCCCGGCATGTGGAAGCCTTTGGTGGGCAAGTCGTGTGCGACCCTAAACAACTTTGTCATAACGGCTCGGAGCGAGTTTTTGCTGCAGCTCAGCATCTAGGTCTAGCGCCTGAGACCTTGCTGATTAATCTGCAAGGTGATGCGGTTTTAACCCCGCCGCATGTCGTCGCCCAATTGATTGCGCTTTTTCAAGACCCACGCGTCAGTAGCGGGTGGGGGACGCCTGCTGTGGCTTTAGATCCCCAGGCTTGGGCGCACTTTCAGGAATGCCGCAAGAGCAAGCCTACCAGCGGGACTTTTGTGGTGTTTCAAGCCGACCCAAACCGCAACCTTGCAAACGCGTCTAGCTCAGCTGCTGCACGGAGCTCCCCACCTTTGCAAGGATCGACGCTCTTGCCGCAACCCCATGCGGCGTTGTATTTCTCAAAAGCGGTGATCCCTCCGCTGCGGCCACAAGAGCAGCCAGCAGGAGAAGAGCTAGCAGCAGTGGTTCGGCATCGACATATCGGGATTTACGGCTATCGTTTGGAGACGCTGAGGCGTTACGTCCAGTTGTCGCCTTCTGCTTTGGAAAGCGCTGAAGGGCTAGAGCAGTTGCGGGCTTTAGAGCATGGTATCCCGGTGCATGTTTTTTTAGCTGATTATCAGGGCAGAACGCACTGGTCGGTGGATTACCCGTCGGATGTGGCCATTGTTGAAGCCATTATCGAGCGGGAAGGGGAGTTGGTTCAATGATCTTGTGGTTGTGCCGCCACGGTAACACCTTCCCTCAGGGGAGTACGCCGGTTTGGATTGGGTCCCAGCAGGATCTACCCCTTACGGCTGAGGGCGAAGCACAGGCGCAGCGGTTGGGGCAGTTTTTTTGTGCGTCGTCGGTTCAATCCGAGGTTCAACCAGATTTAATTCTGTCAGCCTCCCTGAGACGAACGCGGCGTACGGCTGAGATCATTCACGAGCACTGTGGGGGCGTCAAGCTCAAAGTTGACGAGCGTTTAAATGAAATTGATTATGGCCTGTGGTCGGGTTTGACGCGCGAGCAGATCGTTGAGAAGTTTGGGGTGCTGGAATTACAGCAGTGGGAGCAGCAAGGGGTGTGGCCGAAGGCAGCCGGTTGGGCCGGCTCATCGCAACGGATTCAAGAGCAAGTGCTCCAGCTCGTACAAGAGCTCGGTACAGCGCAAAAAGTGGTGGTGGTTTCTAGCCAAGGAATTTTGCGCTATTTTCTTGCGCTCCTCCCACAACGAGACGGCAAGAGGCTGACGCAAGAGATGCCAGAACCTGAACGGCAGGCGAGTGCGGTCGTTGTTGGTGCTGGTGTGGGCCTGGCGGAGCTGCAATCATTGAAGATGCAAACCGGTCATCATGGCAAATTAGTGCGTAAGCTCGTTCGCAAACTCGCGCGCTTGCCCAAAGAGCCCAAAGAGCCCAAAGAATATCAGTGGCAACTTGAGTATTGGAATCAACCCCCCCCCACAGCACCCTCCACCTCGCAATCTGAAGACGAGTCGTCGTTGTCGTCGGTGGTGCGCTCAGCCGTCCGGCCACTCGCCCGCTTGCTAGGCCGTCAACCGCTTCCGCTGCAAGGAAGGATCCGAGTGCCTGGCGACAAGTCGGTCTCCCACCGCGCGCTGATCTTAGGAGCGCTAGCCCAAGGCACCAGCACTTTGCACGGGCTTTCAACCAGTCAGGACGTGCAGGCAACCCTTACGTGCTTGCGTGCCTTGGGGGTAAGAGTTCAGGAAGCAGGCGAGCAGGTCTTGCAGGTGGAAGGGGGGGCGCTCGGGCAGCAAGGCGAGGGTCGGATTTGTTTAGATTGTCAAAATTCTGGCACCACGGCGCGCCTGTTGCCGGGCTTATTGGCCAAGCAGCCGCTGACGGTCGAGATTACCGGGGATGCCTCGCTACGGGTGCGACCGATGCGCCGGGTAACTGAGCCTTTGGGTTTGATGGGTGTAAGATTTCAAGGCCAAGAGCTAGGAGAGCCAGTAGAAAGCAGAGCAGGTCAATGGCTAAGCCCGCTTGCTCCCCCGCGCAGGGAAACTTTGCCGCTATGGATGACCGGTACTTTGGCGCTCCAGGGAATGGAGTATGCGTTGCCCGTGGCAAGCGCCCAGGTCAAAAGTGCGCTCTTGCTGGCAGGGCTGCAGGCGCAGGGAACTACGATCCTGCGGGGGCTTATTGACAGTCGCGATCACACGGAGCGGCTGCTGCGTTACTTTGGAGCGCAAATTTTTATTGATCCCAGTAAAAGCTTACGGCTGCCAGGCGGTCAGAAGCTGCAGCCGCGCACACTTGCGATCCCCGGCGATTTCTCCTCTGCCGCAGTGTGGCTAGTGGCTGCAAGCGTGATTCCGGGCTCTCGGGTCATCCTTGAGCACGTGGGGTTAAATCCCTCCCGTACCGGCTTGCTTGCAGTACTGGCACGGATGGGCGCTAAGGTCGAGGCCCGTGTGAGTCAACCAGACGCCTTGAGCGTGCAGTCGGGGCTTGAGCCTGAAGGCACGCTTGAGGTGAGTTACTCAGGTCAGTTGGTCGCAACCGACATTCCCGCGCAGGAAATCCCGCGCTTGATTGACGAATTGCCGCTGATTGCCGTTTTAGCGAGTCAAGCGGTGGGAGTAACCCGGGTGTACGGGGCGCAAGAGCTGCGCAAGAAGGAGTGTGACCGTATCGAGGCGCTAAGAGTAAGTTTTGAGTGTTTAGGGATGGGCATGGAGGTCAGCCCGGATGGTTTTAGCATCGAAGGACCACAAAACCCCCAAGCTTGGGGGAAGGTGTCTAGTTTTAGTGATCATCGCATGGTGATGGTGCTAACACTCCTGGGTCTGCTCACGACAGGAAGGCGGAGTTTGGGTGGTGCAGAGGCGGCGGCGTTGGGGTGCGAGGTGGAGGGCGCGGAGTGTGTGGCGGTTTCTTATCCCCATTTTTTTGCCACCCTTAAAGCGTTACAAGGCGGAGCCGGAGTGGCGGTAGAAGAAAGAGTAAGGAGCACCTGAATGCTGACGCTGCATCAATTGACCATTAACACCACGACCGCTGCTGTTAACCACACCCCGACCCAACCATCACCACCACTAATGCCTAACGAAGAAGGCTCCTATCAGGTCTCCATCGGTACGGATGCCTTGCGGGGTTTGAAGGAGTTTTTGCAGGCCAAGCCGCCGCAGCTTTTCTTTCTCTTCTATGACCAGGACCAAAAATGGTACGCCACGCAAGTAAAAGGCTTGCTGGAGCACCTGCAGTGGGAGGTTCACTTGGAGGCAGTGCAAGCCGGTGAATCGCTGAAGACCCTAAAGCAGCTAGCGGCGATGCATCAAAAACTGTTTCAAGCAGGGGTGCATCGGCTAGCGATCATCGGCGCCATGGGGGGCGGGTCGGTGGGTGACGCCGTGGGCTTTCTCGCGGCCACCTACATGCGCGGGGTGCCCTGGATTCCTTTTCCCACCACCTTGCTTGCGCAAGTCGATAGTGCGGTGGGGGGTAAAACCGGGATTAATCTACCGTACGGCAAAAACCTGTTAGGGGCTTTTCATCAGCCGGTCCATGTGGTTTGCCAGACGGATTGCTTGCGCACCTTGTCCCTCAGAGATTGGGTTTCGGGTTGGGCTGAGACCTTAAAAATGGCATTCTTGTTTGATGAATTATTTTTGAATGAGTTAACCGCGGTGCCAGTGCCGTTTGCTGAGGAGTGGCATCACGCAGCACTGCCGTCTTGGATTTCGCGGGCTTTGGTCTTGAAGGGTAAGGTCTTGCAGGCGGATGTTCTCGAGCGCACTGGGCAAAGGGAGTGGCTCAATTTTGGTCATACCTTGGGCCATGCGCTTGAGCAACTGACAGGCTATCGCACCTTTCGGCATGGCGAGGCGTTGATGTGGGGGATGAGATTTGCGCTCAGACTGTCGGCAGCCGCCAAACTTTTGCCGGTTGCGACCTTTCGCTTTTATGACGGGGAGTTAGCTAGATTCAAGGTGCCGCCGCTGCCGCGCGACCTGGACCCCGGGTTGGTGCTGGCAGCCATGAAGCAGGATAAAAAAGTGGTCAAAAACCTGCGCTTCGTTCTCCTGAAAGCCGTCGGCGAGCCGGTCACGGTGGAGTCCCTCAAGCCTGAGTGGGTGCAAGCCGAATTAACCCAGTTTTTGCAAGAGGTCGCCAGGCCCAAGCGCCGCCTGAGAAGGAGTACGGATTAATGGCCGGAAATACGATTGGAGAGCTTTTTAAGGTCACCACTTTTGGTGAGTCGCACGGTCCCATGATCGGCGTGGTGGTGGATGGCTGTCCAGCGGGGGTGAGGCTCGATGACGAACTTTTGGCGGCTAATTTGCGACTGCGTAGGCCTGGGCAATCGCACTTGCAAAGCGCCAGACGAGAGCAAGATCAGCCGCAATGGGTCGGGGGGGTTTTTGAGGGACAAACCACCGGAACGCCGCTTGCAGCCTTGATTGCGAATCAGGATGCACGCTCGCAAGATTACGATCACCTGCAAGGCAGTTTTCGTCCTTCCCATGCCGATTATACGTACCAAAAAAAATACGGGATTCGCGATCACCGCGGCGGCGGGCGGGCTTCGGCGCGTGAGACGGTGGCGCGGGTGGTTGCAGGCTCCGTGGCGCAAATGCTCCTCAGACCGCTAGGGATCAGCATCTGCGCTGCGGTGACGCAGGTGGGATCGGTGATGGCTAAGCGGCTGGAAAACTGGACGCCTGAGTTATTAGCCCAGCGCAACGCCACTGCGGTGCTTTGCTCGGATGAGGCTGCGGCTCAAGCCATGATTCTGTTGATTGAAGAGGCCAAAGCGCAAGGCGATAGCCTGGGCGGGGTGATCTCCGGGGTGATCACGGGAGTGCCAGTCGGGCTAGGGGAGCCGGTGTTTGATCGTTTGCACGCAGATTTGGGTAAGGCGATGCTCAGTATCAATGCGGTGAAGGGCTTTGAGGTGGGATCAGGCTTTGCGGGATGTGCCCAAAGGGGTTCGCAACAAAACGACCTTTGGGTGAGGCCCGAGCAAACGGCTGCAGGCAGCCTCTCCCCGCAAGTTGCGGCAAGTCCATTGGCTCTGCCTGAGCTTAAAACCCTCACCAATCACTCGGGAGGGATTCAAGGCGGGATTAGTAACGGCATGCCGATCACCTTTAGAGTGGCTTTTAAGCCGACCTCAAGCCTGATGCAAAGCCAAAGCACAGTGACGGCCACAGGTGCAAGCACCCTGCTGCCGGGGAGCGGGCGCCATGATCCTTGCGTTTTGCCACGGGCGGTAGTGATTGTGGAAGCGATGGCGGCCATCATTGTGGCGGATCACTGGTTAAGGCAGCAAACCGCAAGAGCAAGCGATCTGCGCGGCCCCTAAGACGGAGGGGTGGAGGCGGCGGCTAAGTCTTCCGAGAATTGCCATAGCTGCTGAGCAAGCTGCGGATCGGTGGCCTCTTTGCGGGCTTTGGCAACCTGGCAGTCCATCCAGTATTTCCCTGACACGCCGGCTGCTTGCGGGTGGACGGCGACAAAAACTCCGGTGGCCGCTCCTTGAGAAATGGTTTTTAAGAAGAGAGGCGCGATCCGGTTCATGATCCAGCCCACTAAGCCTGGCATATGGCGCCACAGCGGGGTGAGAATCACTCCGGGATGCACCGCATTGACGGTTTTGCCAGTTCCCCGGAGCTTGAGGGCGAGGTGAGAGCAAAACAGTAAGTTAGCCATCTTCGATTGACCGTAGGCGGTCCAGGGACGATAACCCGCCTTCTGGGTGAGGTGAGAAAAGTTAATCCCGCCAGCAGGCGCCATGCGGTGGGCTTGGCTGCTGATCAGAACGATTCTGGCGCCTGGCGACAAGTGATCGAGCAGCCTGGTGACGAGGAGAAAGTGCCCAAAATGATTCGTAAAAAACTGTAACTCCACGCCAGCAATCTCCTGGCGCTTGGGTAAAGCCATAACGCCGGCATTGCATAAAATGACATCAAGTTGCACGTTTTTGGCTTTCAAGGCGTCCACCAGCCGCAAAATGCTAGCTGGATCGGCAAGATCGCAAGCCACAGGCAGCACTCGGCTTGAACTGGAATAGGGAGCGCTTGCCGCCTGGGCTTTTTCCAGAGTGCGGGCGGCGGCGTAGATCTGAGCTCCCCGCAGGTGCAACACGCGCAGGGATTCTTGCCCTAACCCGGAATTACAGCCCGTCAGCAGGATAGTTTGACCTGTTAAGTCTAGCCCTTGCGTGACCTCCTCTGCGGTGGAGGCGGATCCAAAGGCTTTGCGGCTAAAGGCGCCTTGTGGGTGTCTGTTCAGTGCTTGCTCGGGAGGAGTATTTTTGGGTTGGGTCATGGTCTTTAGCGTTTTCCTTTGGTGCTGGGTCGCTTGTTGCGCCACCGGGTTAAGCCTCGGGGACGGCAAAGTCTCCAGTTTACGTCCCCACCTGCCGCCGCGATCCCTGCTTTTGGTTAGGGGATAGGCCCCAAAGAAAGCCCAGGAGAAAAAATAGGTGCGAGTGGGTCGGCCGCGTCAGCGGGAAGCCCAAGCTTGAGGGACTTTCGAGCCCTCTGTGCTCTTCTGCTTAGGCTTCTCTCGTTTTTTTCTAGTCTCTCTCTAGTCTCTCTGAAGAGGTCGGTAATTGCAAGGGTGAGCGCAAGGGTGAGCTGATGAGGAGTTTTCTTTACTTTTGAAGCTGTTTCTGCTAGCTCGAAAGTGACCGCTCCTTGAGAGGACTCAAAAAAACCGGAGCTTGAACGCGGCTTCAGTTTCCCTTAGTTCAAGAGAAGTGGGTAGTGGCCAAGGGTCGCTCACTTTGAACCGCACTTCAAGCAAGAGAGACTGCGGCAGAACGATTTTAACGAGGATCTCAAATGGGGGACCCTGGGGTCTGTCACCAGGGGCTCGTGGCCTGTTCTGAAGCTCACTTGTCTCTCGTTGGTTTCTTTTTTTTCTTATGACAAAACACCTTTTGCCAGGGGCAGACCTCAAGGCCTTTGAACATGCTCCCCCTGCTTCAGCCCCCGGCCCGACAAGCAAGGCCGACTCCTCCCTCAGGAATGCTCACGAGCCAGGCGGGGGTGTTTCTGCGCAGGGCCTCCAGGGCTCTCCGTTGGGCGTCTCCTCGCAGTATCTTCAAACTTACTCGCCTGGGCTTTTGTTCCCCCTGCCTCGGCAGCTCAAGCGAGCTGAGTTGGGGCTGAGCGAGCAACCGTTGCCATTTGAGGGCGTCGATTTGTGGACGGGCTATGAGGTTTCCTGGCTCAACCCCCGAGGGAAACCGCGGGTGGCTATTGCCCACTTTCAAATCCCTTGTGATTCTGTGGCTTTGATTGAGTCCAAGTCCTTCAAATTGTACTTGAACTCGTTTAATCAGTCGCGCTTTGAGAGCCTGAGCGTGGTGCAAGAGCACATGGTGCGCGACGTCTCAGCTGCCGTCCAGGGCAAGGTCACGCTGGATTTGGTGCCCGTGGAGGATTACCCTAGCAGAGGGTTTGGAAACTTTCAGGGGCTTTGCCTGGATGGGCTTGACGTGGAGTGCAGCGACTTCACCCCTCAGCCGGACCTTTTGCAGTGCGGCTCTGGGCCTGAAAGCTCTGAAATCATTGAAGAAACACTTATCACTCATCTCTTAAAATCCAATTGCTTGATCACCGGGCAACCCGATTGGGGTTCGCTTGCCATTCGTTACCGTGGGCGTAAACTTTGGCATGAAGGGCTACTCAGGTATGTTGTCTCGTTTCGCAATCATAACGAGTTTCATGAGCAATGTGTCGAACGGATTTTTATGGACCTCTGGCGGCACACCCAACCTGAGGTGTTATCCGTCTATGCCCGCTATACCAGACGAGGGGGAATGGAGATTAACCCTTTTCGGGCTTCTCGCGGCGCCGGCTGCGGCTGGCAGGTATCGGCAGAGCCCCTGAGGCTTGTCAGGCAGTAGGTGCAGTAGTTGAGCGAAAAAGTTTAGATCTCGGGTCTTCGAGAGATTTTAAGGATTGCAAGAGCCTCAAGGGAGCAAAACGGGGCGCTACAAGCGTCAAAATTGCAACACTCACCGGGGGTGGATTGAGTTGACCCATTTAGGGACTAGACATTGGGCACCGAAGGTGTAGACTCAAGTGACTGACGCAGCCAAAAAAGAAAAAAGTAGTCGTTGAAGGCTAAAATCACCAAGCGACGTAGTCTTTCGCAGCTGCGTTAAAAAATGTTAAGCAAACTAAAATGAGGTCATCTCAAAGGAGATCAGTGTAATGCTTGAATTAACTACAGGCCAGTACTTTGCTGTTTACAACGCTTTGTCGTTCACCATTGCTGCCATGCTAGGGGCTTTTGTCTTTTTTCTCGGGGCACGAAGCCAGGTGGGTGAAAAATATCGCCCAGCACTGCTGATTTCCGCGGTGGTGGTGGCGATTGCTGGATACCATTACTTAAGAATTTTCGATAGCTGGTCGCATGCTTATACCATGACGGCTGGAGTATTTAAGCCATCAGGCGTTCCTTTTAACGATGCTTATCGATATGTGGACTGGTTGCTGACGGTGCCGTTGCTGTTAATCGAATTGATTTCAGTGCTGGCGTTTTCGAAAGCTGATCAAAAGGGGTTGTTTGCTAGGCTCGGTTTGGCCGCCTTCTTGATGATCGCTTTAGGTTATCCTGGAGAAATTGCAGGCGATATGATGACCCGAGCGGCTTGGGGCACGCTGAGCATGATCCCTTTCTTGTACATCTTGTCAGTTTTATGGGGCAAGCTGGGTTCGGCCATGAAGCACCAGCCTGAGGCAGTGAAAGATTTAACTGCCAACATCAGACTGTTGTTGCTCGTTACTTGGTCGTTTTACCCTATCACCTTTTTCTTGCCTACCTTCGGGATCGCCTCGGAGTCCTCGATTGTCGCAGTTCAAGTCGGCTACGCCATTTCTGACGTGTTGGCCAAAGCCTTCTACGGTGTGATGATCTACTGGATTGCCAGAGCGAAGTCGGAAGCCGATGGGTCCTTGCCTAAGGGCGCGCACTGATTTTTCTCGGGTCTTTGGGTTGTTGCAGAAGTTTGCCATAAGGAGTGCAGCCATAGGGAGTGCAAACGATGATCAGAACTGAGAACCAGAGCTAAACCAGAACAAAAAAAAGAGTAAAAACATTGAGCCCGGTTGGTCCTCACGGGGCTGATCGGGCTTTTGCCTTAAACTTTAAGACTTCTCAGCCAAGAGGTGTGTGACATGCCAAGTGATCCGCTAAGTAACCTGGTAAGTAACCCGTTGATGGCGGCTGCCGGGGGAGCACTTGCAGCTGCCCAAGAGGAGGGGATGGGGGCGGTTGAGCGCAAGATGACCGAGTTGCTCACGGGAGCCGGCCTGGGTCTTAGGACTTTGACGAGCGCAGCCCTAGATCCGACCCACCCGCAGAAGGTCTTGCCTTATTTGCAGCATCGGTCAGGCCTTAGCCAAGCGGCCCAGGCAGCCTTGTACCAGGTCAGCTCCGGTGGGAGTCGCACGCGGGCGCGCATTGGTTGGAGCGCTTGCCTGAGCCTAGGCGTCGCGCGTGAGGACGCGCTGCTGCTTTGTGCCGTGGTAGAGCTGCTGCACAATGCCTCGTTAGTTCACGATGACTTACAGGATCAAGCAACCGAGCGGAGGGGGTGTGAAGCGGTGTGGGTGAAGTTTTCACCGGCAGTTGCAATTTGTGCGGGAGATTACATGATTTCCAGTGCTTACGGGGCCCTATCGCACTTCAGTCAGCCGCGGCTGTTGCCTGCGCTGCTGCGGGCGATGCATCGCTGCGTGTCAGCCGCCATTGACGGACAGTGTGATGACCTGCGGGGCGCAGAAATGCTAAATGCTTGCGGCGGGTGGGCAGCCGGAACGACAGCGTCGGCGAGTCGGGGTCTTGCAGGGGTAGAGAGTTATGCCGAGGTGGTGAAGGCCAAATCAGGCGCGTTGCTCAGTTTACCGTTAGAGTTGGCCTTGATTGCCTCAGAAAATTTTCAGGCTTTAACCTGGGCCCGGCGTGCGGCCGAGGATTTCGCGGTTGGCTACCAGATTCGTGATGATTTAGTGGACCTTAAGCAGGATCAGGCACAAGAGGGTAAGCCTGCCAGTTTGAATCTCTATGAATGGATCTTGCGACAGGGCAGCGAGCAGCAGGCGCTAGAGCAGGTGAAGGCGCTGGCGCGCAGCTATTTTGCTTCCGCAGAAGCGATGGCGCGTGACTTACCCGGCCACTCGGGGCAGTATTTGCAAAGCCTAGCAAGAGAGATGTCGATTTTTTGATCACACACGCGCCACCCCCATCTCGCTTCAGGGGAGGGGTTGGTGATCGGAAGTGCCCAAGAAGTTCATGAAAGGTTCATGCAAAGCCCGTGAAAAGCCTTATAACCCAGAGGAGGGTTCGAGATGCTTTTCCGCTGTGATCTCTGACGTACGAACTGCCTCATTCTACTGCCTCATTCTATATGACTCTTGGCGACTTTCCCTGATTCTATCACGCTTTGAACCCTTGAAAAAAAAAGGTGACTTATGACCGCTACCCATGCCTCCACACCCTTGCATCACTCCACTCCCGTCACTGCTGTTCCCCAGCCCCCTACCGCGCTGGTGATTGGAGCAGGCTTTGGTGGGATCGCCGCAGCCTTGCGGATGCGCGCCAAGGGCTATCAAGTCACCGTGATGGATCGCTGTCCGAGGCTGGGTGGACGCGGCCAGGTCTTTGAAAAAGATGGTTTTCGCCACGACGCAGGTCCCACGGTGATTACGGCGCCTTTTTTATTTGAGGAGCTTTTTGCGCTGTTTGGCGAGACGATGGAGCATCATCTGAAACTAGTGCCGCTTAAGGTCTGGTACCGCTTTTACTACCAGGACGGCTCGACCTTTGACTATGGTGGCACCTTGGAAGACACGTTGGCAGAAATTCGAAAAATTGAGCCGCGCGATGTCGAGGGCTATCAGCAGTTGCTTGCGCACTCGAAGCGTATTTTTGATATCGGCTACCTGGAGTTAGCTGACGCGCCGTTTCACCGGCTGCGGATGATGCTAGCCCAGGTGCCGCGTCTGATCAGGCTAAAAAACTACAAGACCGTTTGGGGGATGGTCTCCAGTTACCTGTCACATCCCAAGTTACAGCAGGCTTTTTCCATCCAGCCGCTGCTGGTGGGAGGCAATCCCTTTGACACTTCGAGCATCTACGCTTTGATTCATTTTCTCGAGCGGGCCTACGGGGTGCATTTTGCCATGGGCGGCACAGGAGCGATCATTGATGCCTTGGGGGGATTGATGGCCAGACAAGGGATTACCGTTCGCTTGAACACCACAATCACTCAAATTGAAGTGGAGCGTGGGGTGGCAAAAGGCGTGAGCTTAAGCACGGGCGAGCGCTTACCTTTTGATCTCATTGTCTCAAACGCCGATCCTGCCCATCTCTACCGATCGATGATCGCCAAAGCGCAGCAATCGCAAGTCACCCGGCTGAAGCTTAAGACCGCGAAGTTCTCGATGGGCTTGTTTGTCTTGTACTTTGGCACTCGGAAAACTTATGACGAGGTGGCGCATCACACGATCTGGATGGGGGCGCGTTACCGGGAGCTGTTAAAAGACATCTTTGATCGCCAGATCCTGGCTGAAGACTTTTCCTTGTACTTGCATCGGCCGACGGCAACTGATCCGAGCTTTGCGCCTGCGGGCTGTGATAGCTTTTACGTGCTATGTCCGGTGCCCAATCAGCAAGCTCAGCTCGATTGGAGTGTGGAAGGCCCGAAGCTTCGCAATCGTATCGTAAGCGCCCTGGCAAAATCGATGTTACCTGGCTTAGAAGAAACTATCACTAGCGATTTTTTCATGACGCCTGACGACTTTGAAAAAGATTATCTGAGCGAGCATGGTGCCGGTTTTTCGATTGCGCCGATCTTTCGGCAATCGGCGTGGTTTCGTTTTCATAACCGCGCTGAGGGGATTAAGAATCTCTACCTGGTGGGCGCAGGCACTCATCCAGGTGCGGGGCTACCAGGCGTGCTCTGCTCGGCGCGCTTGATTGATAAGCTGATTCCTGCCGCCACCGCGGTTGCGGCCTCTTGAACTTCCAGCAGGCTGAGGCCTTATTGCAAGCCAAAGGGAAAAGCTTCGCTTTTGCCAAGCAGCTCCTCAGTCGCGAGGCGGCAAGGCGGGCCACCTGGCTTTACGCCATTTGCCGTAGTATTGATGATTTGGTCGATGAGCGGCTGGTGTCAGTTGCCGTCACCCGCAAGCAACTGCAAGCGTTGCAAGCAGAGACCTTGCAGAGCGAGTTTTTTCACTCAGCGCAGATCAACGCGGCTGCTTTGCAGGAGCTCATCCTTGGGGTGGGGCGCGACTTAGATCCGCTGCTGCTTGAAACAGAAAGTGAGTTGCTCAAGTACTGTTATCAGGTGGCAGGCACGGTAGGGATCATGATGTGTGACGTGTTGGAAGTGGAGCAAAAAGGGCAGGCAGCCCAGCATGCAGGCGACTTGGGGATGGCCATGCAGTTGACCAATATCTGCAGAGATGTCAAAGAGGACGCGGCACTCGGGCGGCGCTATCTCCCGGCCGCCCTACTGCAAGACTTGCCTGGCCAGGTACAGGCAAGCGACTTCTCGCTTGCCGTGTTACAAGCTCCTTTTCAGCTCCAGGCTTCCCAGCAAGTCGTTTTAAAAAAGACTCTTAGCCATTTGCTGGCACTAGCTGAGCGCTATTACGACAGCGGGCAGCGCGGCTTAATCTACCTACCGCGCCGTGCCCGCTTAGGCGTATGGGTGGCGCTTTCGTTGTACCGGGAAATTGGAGTTCAGCTTCAGGCCCGCGATTACGATTACTGGAGCAAGCGGGTGTCTTTAAGCGGCTGGCAAAAAACCCGGCTTACGGCGCGCGCTGTGCTCCGGTTTGTCTGCACCCCGCGATGGTGGTGGCGCCGGTGAGCGTTAGCAGGAGCGCGCTGTCAGGCCAAATAGCGGAGGAGGTCGACTTATTGATCCTGGGAGGGGGCTGCGCAGGGCTTAGCCTGGGGCTTGCTGTGTTGCAAGCAGGCGCGAGGCTGAAAGTCTTGATCCTGGAACAACGCCTCAGCTACTCGCATGACCGCACCTGGGCGTTTTGGGAACCAAACCCAGTGACTTCTCCAGCGGCGGCTACTAAAGATCCCTTCAAGGCGCTCGTCAGTCACCGTTTTAGCCGCATGCGGGTGCGTCAGGCGGGGCAGACACACGAGTTTGAGTGCGGCAGCAGCACCCCTTATGCCATTTTGCCAGGCGATCGCTTTTATGACTATGCGCAAGCCGTTTTTTCCCAAAGTAACCACCAGGTAAGGTTAGAACTCGGCAGCAACGTGGAGCAGGCGCCCTCGAAAACAGCTTCGGGGAGCTGGGAAGTAACCACCACTCGCACCCCTTCGAATACCCACAACGAAGGGCGGACCTACCGGGCCCGCTATGTCGTTGATACGCGCGGGGCAGCAAACCTTCCGTTTATAGAGGCGAGTGCAGGATTGTGGCAGTCGTTTTATGGCTTAGAAGTTCATAGCCAGGAGCCTATTTTTGATGCCGATTGTGTTGATCTCATGAGCTTTAATGAAGGGGATCAGGTGCAGCTAGCAGCAGCAGCAGCAGCAGCGGCAGCGGCAGCAGTACCACCGCCTTACCACCACAGCCAAGCGCAAGGCGATCAGCCGGGTCAGCGTGAGGGAGTGGTTGCCGCGTCGTCTGCCTCTTTGCCCCGTCCCCTCCCTACTCCGTGCCCCATTCTCTTCACGTACGTCATTCCGAGCTCCGCTCACCAGGCTTTAGTCGAAGTCACGGTTTTTGCCCCCACGCCCATCCCGGCTTGCGAGCTTGCGGCTGCTGCCAGGCAAGCAGTCAGGCTAAGAGCAGGGGAAACAGGTGTCACCACAGTGCTGCGCGAGGAGGCAGGAGTGCTACCGATGGGAAGCCTGTCTGCTCAGACCGTTCAAGATGCCAGTTACTTGCAGGTGGGACTGATGGCCGGAGCCGCCAGGCCCAGCACGGGGTATGCTTTTCAGCGGATCCAAGTGTGGGCTCGCAGCTGCGCTGGTGAACTCAAGCGTGGCTTACCCCCGATCCCTCACGCTCCTGACGGCAAGCGCATCAGGATGATGGATCAGGTCTTTCTGGCCGTCTTGCGCTCGCACCCTGAGATTGCGCCTGAGTTATTTTTTCGCTTCTTTAAAAACGTCGCCACCCCTCGAGTGATTCGTTTCCTCTCAGGTCACCCCACCTGGCTGGATTGCCTAAAAATCATTGCCGCCATGCCAGCGGGGGTGTTCTTGGCTGAGCTGCCGCGGGTCTTACGATCGCCTCGCGGGGATAGTGTTGTTGTGGGTAGGGGTGGTCGGGTGAAAAAAGGGTGAGCGCCGAGGACCGCCAAGCCCTCATTTTTTTAGCGGGGCTTGCAGCCTGCTTCGTCCTCTACGCCGCGGTGGGATGGCTGCCGCCAGAGCTCTGGGGCCTTGCGCTCCCGCAGTTGCTCAGGCCGCAATTCTTCAAGATACTGGTGCTGGGGCTTTTGTTACTGGGCGTCCCACACGGGTCACTCGATACGGTTTACGCTCAGCAGACGTGGCAGCTGAAGCAAGCTGGCGCCTGGGCGCTGTTTGTCGCTTGCTACCTGGCAACGACAGGTGTGGTGCTCTTAGGGTTGCAGCTTGCGCCAAGCCCAGGGCTTGCGCTCTTTCTAGCGCTCTCTGTCTGGCATTTTGCAGGGGATCTCAGGCGTGCTCAGTCGTCCTCACTCACCAGGCTGGTTTATGGCGGCACGCTGGTGGTGCTGCCTTTTTGGAATCACTCAGCCGAAGTAACCCAAGTGTTTGCCAGGTGGGTCGGCCCTCGCGATGCGGCCAGTTTTCAAGCGGTGTTACAACCCCTCAGTGGGCTGTGGCTAGGGGGGGTGGCATGCGGTGTGCTTGAGTGTCTGGTCAAGAAGCGCTGGCTGAACGGCTCGATCTTGGCTGCTAACGCCACACTGGCTTTGTGCCTCCCTCCGCTGTTAGCTTTTAGTGTGTACTTTTGTGGGATGCATAGTCCCAGACACTTGGTGCGCACGGTGCAAGGGGCGCCGACCCTGACGCGGCAGCAGTGGCTCTGGTGCGGCGTGTTACCTACCCTAGTCGTGATTGCCTTAGGCGTGGCGGTTGAAGGCCGCCTGCAGGAAGTTGGAGGAGCGAGCGATGGCGCGCCGCTTTGGCGAGTCGTTTTTACGGCGCTTGCTGCCCTCACCGTCCCGCACATGATGCTGCTGCACCGGTCCGGGTCACTGCGGGGATAGACGTGAGTGCGCGCCTCGTGCAAGGATAACAACTCGCATGAAGTGAGCAAGCTCTGGAGGCTGTTGGATTTCCCTGCTAAGTACCAGCCCTCGCTCTACGGACCCGTTGATCGCCTGCTCCACGATAGCGAGCGAAGAGGAGGGCTTTGAGACCATGTCTTGTAGGGTGCGCAGGGGAGAGGTGAGTTTCAAGCCAAATCTGAGCTGAGCTTTACTCGGGTCAAGCTTTTTCTTATGGAAAGCGAGGACTTCGGGGTGGTTGCTGAGCGCGTCTGAAGTGAGGGGGGACGGTCAGGTGCGTCTTGCTGTGGTTGGCGTCAGAGAGATCGTAAAAGAGGAGTGCCGTTTCGTAGGAAAAAACGTCTCTAGGTGTTCCTGTGCGGTCGCGCGACCCTAGGTACCAGACCATGAGGTTTTCAAACTCAGTGGAGGGGTAACGCACGAGTCTATCAATACCGCGCTGCTCGCGAACCCAGTTTCCAGCTCGCACGTGATAGGCATGGGCGCTATCGGGAATCCCAGCAAGGAGGGCCTGTTGAGCAGTGAAATAGCCTTTTTGCTCATGAGCGATATCAAATAGAAGGTCTTGCGGCGGCTTTTTGCTCTGGCGCTTTAGCCTATAACCTATAAAAACTTAGGTTATAGGCAGGAAGGTCTACTGTAAGAGTGGGGGGTAATTTGGTGTTTTGCTTTAAAAGCCCGCCTCACTTTTTGCCTACAGTTTTGAAGTCGTAGAAGCGACGGGTGACGAGCGTAATGTAAAAGTCACCAGAGAAGAAAGGCTCAAGTCTTTTTACCCCGCCCCCCGCTTCAAGCAGGGGTAGCAAGAAAGGGTAGGGTGATTGAGCAGCAACAAGCGGGAGCAATACCCGCTCGGGCTGGCGGGCATTTGGTGGACAATAGGGTATGCCTTCAAGATATCCTCATTTGAGCCCCGTCTTAAGATCCCTCATGAGGTTCGCTATACGCCTACCCTGGTGAAATCGCTCATGCTGATTGCTAAAGCAAGGCCGTTCTTGGAAGAATATTTAGCAGCTCCACAGGAGTTAAAGCTCTTGCGCAACGCGAAGGTGAGAGCCATCACCTACTCACATCAACTTGAAGGCAATGGGCTTGGGGAAAGTGAAGTGACTGCCCTCTTGCAAGGGAAAAGGGTCGCAGGACTCAAAAAGGATATCAAGGAAGTGCAAAACTACCGCGAAGCCCTAGATTATGCTGAATGATTAACAAAAGATGGCGTTCCGCTCAAAATAGCCGAAATGTGCGATCTACAGAGGCTGGTCAACTAGGACTTGCCGCAGGACTTGCCGTAGGACTTAATTGATGAGAGGCAATGCGGGAGGCTTCGAAGCCACCCGGTAAGTATCGTGAGCGCCGTGACGGGTGCGCGCATCGATGAATGCCCCCCGCCGCACGAGCCTTTGCCTTCCATTTTATTGCCGTTATCATCCATCCCTTTGTTGGTGGCAAGGGTCGCACTGTGCGACTAATGCAACAGCTGTTGCTCCTCTTGAGTGGTCAGCGCCTTGCAAGGCTTGTCTCCAGTGAGACTGTCATCATGGGCGGCCGGGATCGTTATTACCTGGCCATTCGCCAAAGTAGAGGGCTTGTTTCTGTGCACCCCCTTCTTGAGTTTTTGGCGGAATGTTTCGCAGTGGCTGCGGAAGAAGCGGCAGAAGAAGGGCGAAGTCTGCTCCGCGCAGAAGCTCAAAGGCCCCCTGAGGCCAGGCAGCGAAAGATCGTATCCATTGCCCAGAAGAAGAGTAAATTTTCAAAGCAAGAGATCGTCGCATGGATGTCCGATGTTCCGTGTCGCAAGGTGGTGCGTGACGTTGTTGTGCTGATCAAGCAACGGGTGATCGACGCTCAAGGTGCATCCACAGCGAGAGTCTATCGGCTGGCAAGACGACGGAAGTAAAAGGTGAGGTTTTTGCAAAAAAATGCCGGCCTTCCTTGGGTTAAGGGTTGTCTTATCCCCTCTAGCGCGATAGAGGTTGAGTTGGAGAGAAGGGTTTGTTGCCCGTTTTTAGCTCGGGTCTGGGTTGAGTTGCTCGCCGTCGCTGTTGAAGCTTACTGACGCCCCCCCCGAAGTTGAGGGAATTAACTGCTAACTCCTGGTTTTTGCTCTTTAAAATATTAGATTTTGTTGCTTTTGGAGAGATGGCCGAGTGGCCGAAGGCACTCCCTTGCTAAGGGAGCAGCGGGTAAAACCGCTCGAGAGTTCGAATCTCTCTCTCTCCGCCACCTCTTAGCTGTTGCCTGAATTGACCCTGCAACCGGCCTTGCTTGCAAGCCGCTTTTAGACGCGCGAGGGTCGATTCCACCCACTTCAAGCCTATCGCTTCTCATGCGTGCCCGTTTGAGTCCTGCAGGACTCGGGACCTTAGCTTCGCTCCACGCTCCTACGCCCTGCACAGCCTTGAGATTTGGCTCTAACCGCTGTTTTCAAGGATTTCTTTTTAGGCAAAATTAGCCCATTTACAAATCGTTCATTTCAGTAAAAACTAAGAGGAGAGTATGAACCCTTCCTCACCGCCCCCGCACAACAGCCGTCGTCCCTTGAATGCCCCTGCCGCGGTGAAAGTTGGCATGAGCGAGGGTGCGGCAGCGTCTTTGGCCTCGTCGCGGCAAGACGGTTCTTCGCCCCAGTGGAGTCAAAAAATTGACCAACTGATCCAAGCCGAGCAGGCGTTAGGCGAGCAAATCCAGCAAACCTTGTGGGCGCTAGTGGAGGAAAATCAGCTGCTCTCCACAGTCTTGCAGTCGCAGGCACAAGAGCGCGCTAAGGTGGAGAAGAAATTGAAGCAAGACTTAGAAATGGCTAGCCTACTGGTGAAGACAGCCAAGCAAGAAGCCCAGCAAGCACAAACGGTGGGGAGTGAGCGGGAGCAGGCGGTTTTGCTGAAGGCTGAGAAGCTGGCGCACCAAAACTGGAGCTTGAAGCAACAAAACGACGAGTTAAGTCAGCTGGTGCACAGCTATAAGGAACAACGCAACCTACTGGACGAAAGTTTGCAGAAAGAAAAGCGAGAAAAAGCGCTAGCATTGAGTTACCTGGAAACGGCAGAGCGGAAATTGGAAGAAATTTCCGAAAAAGCCCATCCTTTTAGTGCGTCTGGTAAGGCGGCTGCTCTGCTGCCTTTGTCTTCCCCTGCCCCTTCGACTTTGAAAAAACAGAGGTCATGAAAGCCTTTGATCTCAAGTTTGGCTCAGATTTTCTGAGCCAGGTGCCCTCGTGCCCAGGGATTTATTTCTTTCGTGATGCCAAGGCACAGATCCTCTATGTCGGTAAAGCTAAGAATCTGAAAAAGCGTCTGCGCAGTTATCGTTCTCTAGCTCGCAGCCCGCGCAGTAAAAAAGTCAGTCGCATGCTGAAGGAAGCCTCGCAGCTGACTTATCAGGTGACGGCAAGCGATCTTGAAGCGCGCATCCTGGAAATTAATGAGATTCAAACGCATCGCCCCAAATGGAACGTGGTGGCTCGGTTTTTTCATCTGTATCCCTACGTCGGGTACCAGCAAGCTGAAGACAGCATGACCTGGGTTTACACCACTCAACCGCAAAAGTTCCCAGGCTTTCGCTTCTTTGGCTGCTTTCGCTCCCGCGCCTTGACCCTGGAGGCCTTTTTGGGGTTAAAGTTTCTGCTCCAGCGCGTGGGGCATCTTACTCCCCAAGCTAAGCGGGGGGCAAAAAAGAAGCCACGCTTTTCACACCAGTTCGAGGTCCGCCATCTCCCTAGCGAATGGCACCACTCAGAGCCCTCTCTGTGGGTGGCTTTTTGGCAGGGGCAGTCGGATCGCCTGTTAGGGGTGATGGCGTTACAGTTGATTGAAAATGCGGCAGCTCGCGCCTCAGCAAGCTTAATGGAGCATCTTTTAAAGAGGTTACGCTTTTTTTGGAGGCGCGAGGCCAGACTGTTGCACCTGGTGCAAGAGCGCACTTGCGTCACACAGGGCCCCATCCCGCAAAAAACCAGGGATTTTCTTTTCCTCTACTCCAAAGCCCTCAAAAGCGAACCGCAACTGATGCAAGAGCTATTGACGCAAGACCACCTGGCGCATTTTTTCAGCGAAAGTAGATTTCCTGATGAATGGCAGTCTTTAAGACCTGGTGATCAAACAAAATGCCTTTCACTTCTTTGATCATCTGACCGTTACCACACAGATAGAAATCCGCTTGCTCCCACGGAAAGTCTTTCCCCAAAGCTCGCAAATAGTCCGTGACCCTGCCTTTTTGACCCGTCCAAGCGGTGGGATGGGTGGGTTGCGAGACCATCGGCACCCAGCGGGCCTGGGGTTGCGCTTGAAAAAAGGAATCATACAAGACTTCGTCCTCGCTCCTCACCCCGAGTAAGCAAGTGGGCGGCAAAACCGGAGGGGCCTGCTGGTACTCCGCCCCGCCCATCATCGCGCGAAAAGGAGCAATGCCAGAACCCGTGGCGATGAAAAAAACCTGACGTTCGCGCGCGGTTTTAAAAACAAAATCGCCGTAAGGAGCCACCGCCGTAAAGCAGGCTCCGATTGCTAAGTGATCTAAGTAGGTTGTGCCAGGACCTCCTTTGACCCGCTTGATGCACAGTTCATAGGGCCTTTGTGAGGGAGAAGAGGCCAGCGAATAGGCTCGTCTCAGGTCGCGCCCTTCGGGTGAGGCCCCGGGAATCACGATACTGACAAACTGTCCGCCCACAAACTGCAAGTCCGGCTCGGTGACAAACTGCAGCTGAAACACCGTCGGTGTTAAGGGCTGTTTGCCAGTCACGGTGCAGCGGTATTCAAGGTATTTCATGGCTCTCAACTTAGCCGATTTTCAAATTTGACGCCACCGCCTTCCTGAGATACATTGGGGGTATGTTTGGTCTAAGCATGAGTCACCTTTTAGTGCTGTTTTTTATCACGCTCCTTTTTGGCAGGAATCGTTTGCCAGAATTAGGTCAAGCCTTAGGCAAAGGCCTGGGCGCGTTTAAGAAAAGCCTGTTAGGGCAAGACCCACCCCATCCCCCTTCTGCGTCGTCTTCTTCCTAATTTCCCGGGCCCTCTCTTATAGCCTCCCCGAGCCGTCTGAGCCACCTGGCAACGCACCCTGCACACCTGAGACCTTAAGGCTCTCAAAAAACCAGGGGTCTGCTTGTCTATTGCCCCTTCTGAAGCCATCTCCCCCTCCTTAAGCTTAACTTCAGTCGGATCTTGATTTTTTTAAACTTTTTCAATATTAGTGGGTATTATGAAAGCGCAGCAAGCTCACACTCCATTTTTTAAGCGCGTCTGCAGCAAAGGGGGCAAGGTCGTCTCCCTGTTGCAGGAGATTGATTGGGCGAGGCACCCCTTGGGCGAGCCTGATTCTCCTTGTTTTCCTTCTCACGATGGCGCCGGTTGGCCAGGCCCCCTGAAGACTGTCTTGGGCATTGTTTTGAATGCTAGCCAGCCGATGGTGCTTTACTGGGGCGAGGACTTCTTTCAGTTTGCAAACGACGCCTTTGTGGGACTCAGTCTTGCGCCTGCGCGCGCACTGGGGCAAAAAGCTGATGAGCGGCTGCAGCAACCTGCTGCCGATTTTCTGGCCGAGGCGCGGCAGGTTTTTCGTGCTGGGCAAGGGCAAACCCAGCCCATCAGCGCCGGCGCTGCTGCGACTGCGGATGGATGGCAGTGGAGCGCTCAGCCAGTGTTCCGACACGACCACGCAAGGGGGGCTGAGGGTTCACCGCCTGTCGTGGGTGGGGTGCTGGTGATGCTCTGTGCAGCTCAACGGCCGCTGCAACAGAGGGTAGAACAAGGGATAGACGCAGCAGCAAGAGGAGACGACCCGTTGTTTCCGGCTGCAGCGCTTCCCGTGTCGTCGCCTTTGGTGTTGCCTGTGACCCTGACGGACACACTCGCTCAGCCCCGCTCTTTTCTGTTACCAGCCTATGACGGTGACCATGATTGCGACCCCTCTCTTTTTCGGCGTGGTCGTTGCGCCCAAGTCGTGGTGGTTGCCGAAGACCAAAGCGTGCTAAAGCAAACTGAAGCCAAATTACGGCAGGCTGATGCGATTAACGCCTTGTTTTTGGAGAACTCGCCTGTGGGTTTGGCGATGTTTGATCACGAGATGCGCTATTTGCGGGTGAGTGCCCGCTGGCTGAAGGAAGCGGGGCTTAAGGCGCAAGACGTGATGGGTCGCAACCACTATGAGGTGTTCCCGTTTTTGCCTGAGCGTTGGAGGGAATCTCATACGCGTTGCTTGGCTGGCGCCACGGAAAAAAATGATTGTGATGCCTTTGTCCAGCCCGATGGGACGATTAAATACATCCAGTGGGAGGTTCGCCCCTGGCTTGCGCACGGCGGTGGGGTAGGGGGATTGATTATTTTTTCAGAGGACATTACCGCCCGCCAGGTGGGAGAAGAAAAGCTACGCCTGATTGCTGAGCTTGCACCTCAGCACTTGTGGATTCTGGATGAAACGGGAGTGGCCACCTATCACAACACGCAGTTAGTCGATTTTTTGGGTTTAGAGAGTGGGACTAGTACTGGTGATTCCTGGCCCCAGCACGTTCATCCAGACGACCGCCCCAAGCTCAATGCCTTGTGGGCAGAAGCCACTGCGAAGCATACCCCGATGGAAGCGGAATGTCGCATCCGCTCAAAAGACGGAGAATACCGCTGGTTTCTGAATCGCGCCGTCCTGCTCAAGAATAAAACCACACAGCTATCGCAGTGGATTGGCGTTTCGGTAGATATTTCCCGCATCAAGCAGGCAGAAGAGTTGCTCAGAGAAAGTGAATTGCGGCAAAAGCTATTGTCAGAGACCATGCTGCAAGGGGTAGTTTTTCATGACCATGAGGGAAGTTTGCTGTCGGCCAACCCGGCGGCGCTGGCCATCCTGGGGCGCTCGTGTGAGAACAACCTAGCCACCTCGCTCAGGAGGAAGCGAACCCACCCCAATTTGCGGGAAGATGGTTCGCACTTTTCTGCTCAAGACCATCCCACCACCTTGGCGCTGCATACCGGGATGGCGCAAAAGGGTGTGATTTTAAGCGTTTACAACCCCCGCGAGGAGGCCTATCGCCTGCTGGAGCTGGATGCTGTCCCGCTGCTGCGCGGGGCAGAGGAGCAGGTGCCCTATGGGGTGGTGTCGATTTTTTCTGACATCACCGAGCGAAAGCGGATTGAAAATGAGCTCAAGCAATCTTCAGACATTCTTGAGGCGATCATGTCAGCGTCCACGGATATGATTTTTGTGAAAAGCCGCACGTCCCATATTATTTATGCCAACCCTGCGATGCAAGCGGTCTTAGGCAAGGGGAAAGAAAATTTATACGGTAAAACGGACACCGAGTTTTTACCGGGAGATCAAGGGGAAGTGATTTTGCAAACCGACGAGCGGATCATGAGTACTGGGGTAGGGGAGATTATCACTGAGGCTTTAACGGTGGCAAGCGGGGAAACTCGCCTTTACTGGTCTAACAAGCAGGTGCGTCGTGATTTCCTGGGACGGGTGGTGGGTTTAATCGGGATTTCCCGGGATATTACCGAAATCACCTTGACGCAAGAGCGATTGCAGCATTCTGAGACCCGGCTGCAACAGTTGGTGGAGCATTTACAAGCCACCAATCAGCGCAAGAACACCTTCCTGGCCAACATGAGTCACGAGATCCGGACCCCCCTTGCCGCCATTGCCGGGTTCACCGAGTTGCTCAAAGACGCTCAGCTCTTGGTGGCTGAGCGCGAACGCTATGTGGCGATCGTGGAGAGCAATTGTCACCAGTTGGTGGCGTTGGTCAATGATACTTTGGATTTATCAAAAATTGAGGCAGGCTACATTCAGATTCACAACGAGGATTGTGACCTGCAGGCGATCGTCGAAGAGGTGATTGCTTTGCTCACCCTGAAGGCTGGGCAAAAGCGCTTAAGCCTGAGGCTTGAGTGGTCGGAGAGCGCCCAAAGCGCCCTGCACAGCGACGCGGTGCGCTTGAAGCAAATCTTGACCAACTTGATCAGCAATGCGATTAAATTTACCCCTGACTCAGGCAGCGTGGTGGTGCAGGTGCAATCGCGCGCTTGCGGAGAACAGGCCTTCGATCTAGAAGTGCGCGTGCGCGACTCAGGCATTGGGATCTCAGAAAACGACCGATCGAAGTTATTTCAGATTTTCTCCCAAGCTAACTCTTCGATTAAGCAGGCCTTTGGCGGCAACGGCTTAGGCCTGTTTCTCTCGCGCCAGCTTGCCGAGAGTTTGGGGGGAGCGTTGGTGCTGGAGGAGACGGCTGAGGGCAAAGGGAGCATATTTTTGCTGACCCTCTTCCATCAAAAGCGTGCCAAGGTGGCAAACACTGAGGCGGAATCGACGCCTGAGTCGCTGACCAGCGCCTTCGCAAGTAGTCTCGATGAAACGCTGCCGGCCTGAGAGCGCGGAAATTGTCGCAATCAAAGGACTCTTTTGGCACAAGGTCACAGGTTGAGGGCAGCAAGGAGCGTGTGGCCTCAAGCTTGTGGGGTCTTTGCCCTTTCATCTTTGCCAAGAACTTTGCTTGATTTTGTTGGGTGACGGACGTAGGACGAAAGTCAATGGAGCAAACGTTAGGTCACCATGGATTTGAAGTATTTGCCTCGGGCGGACAAGCAGGGCTTGTGGCTTACGAGCTGGACTGGGCCTTGCATCCACTGGGAGAGCCCGCTTGCTGGTCTTGTGACTTGCAAACAACCCTAAGGATCGTGCTCGGCGCGCCACCCGTCGCGATGGCGTTATTTTGGGGTGAGGCGGGATTTGTTTTTTACAATGACGCTTATGCCCAGGCGCTAGGCACTCACAAAAAGTCTTCCGGCTTAGATTTTGGGCAACCGCTGGTGGCGCCAGGGTCTCACGAGTCACCAGGCTTCGTGCGCGAGGAGGAAATTGCTTGGGTGCGGGCGAGTGCCCAGGCGCTCAGTGTCAGCCGCAACCTGGGTAAGCACCTACCTAAGGTGAGTCGCGCAACCCGGGTGCGGCCTGAGGACTGTGAGGCCTGGGGTAGCTGGTGTGTGCGTTACTCGCCTGTGATGGCGGACGACGGGGCAGTGGCAGGCGTGCTTGCAATCTGCAGCAGCCAGGCCTTGAGTCCAGCCGAAGCGGGGGGGGTCGGTGCCGATGGCCCTGAGAAAGAGGTGGTCTTTGTCAGGGACTATCCTAAGCCGGAGGCTCAAGCCTCGCTGAGTTATGTTAGCCCCTCCCATGAACTCTTAGGGCAAAAAAAAGTTGAGACCCTGTATCAAGACGCTCATTCCTTACTGGAGAGCATTCACCTTGAAGACCGGGCCAGGATTGTTGCAAGTCATGAGTGGCATGCCCGGGGGGAAGCAACAGACTTAGATGGCCGGATTACCTGGGACGACGGATCGCAGCTGCTGCTGCGGGATCGCTCTTTCCCGCTCCCTCAGCCTGGGGGTGGGGAGGGTTACCAGTTGACGGGCTGGGTCGAAGACGTGACGCTGCAAAGGGCGACTGAGGAGCGGCTACAGCAAGCAAGCGAGCTCAGTGCCTTGTTTTTGCAAAACGTCCCCGTCGGTGTTGCGATGTTTGATACTGAGATGCGTTACCTGCTGGTGAGTGATCGCTGGTTGCAGGATTTTGGCTTAACCGGGCAAAATCTGATCGGTCGCAGCCATTACGAGGTGTTCCCCTGCTTGCCTGAGCACTGGAAAGCGCTGCATCGCCGCTGTTTGGAGCAGGGGGTGAGTGAGCGGTGTGAGTGTGATTCCTTTCTCAGCCCAGGCGGCCTGATGCAATACCTCCGCTGGGAAGTGCGCCCCTGGTGGGTTACAAAGGGGGGGCGGGTGGGTGGGTTGGTGTTCTTTAGCGAGGATTTGACCGCACGCCAGGCTGAGGAAGAAAAATTTCGACTGCTAGCCGAGCTTTCCCCTCAGCACCTCTGGATGGTCAACGAGCAGGGGGAGAACACCTTCTGTAATCGCCAGTTGCTGGATTTTTTAGGCCTGTCGCAGGCGACTAACGTGCTGGAGAGCTGGAGCGCGCGGGTGCATCCAGTGGATCTGCCGCAGGTCTGGGCGGCTTGGGAGCAAGCAAGACTCACCCAAGCACCCTACGAATCGGAGTGCCGAGTGCGCGCGGGGTCGGGCGAATACTTGTGGTTCCTCAATCACGGCGTTTTTTTGCAACGCAGTGAGCACCAGCAGGCTTGCGGTTCCAGCTGGATTGGGGTTTCCGTGGATGTGTCAAGTGTCAAGCGGGTGGAAGAGGCGCTGCGCGAGAGTGAGCGGTTACAAACGCTGCTTGCCGCAAACATGCTGCAAGGGGTGGTGTTTTACGACCCAGCCTTGCAAGCGCTGAGCATGAACCCTGCCGCCGAGGCCATTTTAGGCACACAGGATCTGGCAGGCTTGAGTGATCGGCTCAGGGGTGAGAAGACGGTCTCCCCCAACTTGCGGGAAGACGGTACGCTGTTTCCCGACGACGAGCATCCGGTGTCAGTGGCGCTGCAAACCGGAATAACGCAAAAACGGGTGGTAATTGCGGTTTATAACCCCCTGCAGAAGGCTTACCGTTTGCTTGAGATGGATGCTTGCCCACTGACACTCACGGAAGGCAAAAAAAAAGAGGGGGGGGTGGTGAGCATCTTCTCTGACATCACCGACCGCAAGGACATTGAAAATGACTTTAAGCAGGCGTCGGAAATTTTAAAAGCGATCACTGAGGCTTCGACCGATCTTATTTTTGTTAAAAACCGTTATGCCAAACTGGTCTATGGCAATCCTGCTTACTTTGTTTTCATCGGACGGAAAGAAGAGCAGTTTTACGGAAAAAGTGCCGCTGAGTACTATCCTGGGCAGGAAGGGGAGGTGATTACAGAAAATGACGCCCGAGTTTTAAATTCTGGGCGGGGTGAACTGCTGGCCGAGCGGGTCACCTCACCTGAGGGGCTGACGCGCATCTATTGGGCCAATAAACAAGTGCGTCGCGATTTTTTAGGGCGGGTGGTCGGGCTAACGGGTATCTCCCGCGACATCACCGAGCTGACCTTGATGCGAGAGCGGCTTGAGCGCTCGGAAAAGAGATTGCAGCAATTGGTCGAGCATTTGCAGGCGGTCAACCAGCGGAAAAACAGCTTCTTAGCGCACCTGAGTCACGAAATTCGCACGCCGCTTACTGTGATGCTCGGTTTTACGGAGCTACTCAAAGAGCCTGACTTAACCCGGGCTGATCGTGAGCACTTTGTGGGGATTGTTGCCAAGAACTGTCAGTGGCTGAAGCTGCTAGTGAGTGACGCGCTGGATCTCTCGAAACTAGAAGCAGGCTTCTTGCTATTAAAAAAAGAGGACTGCAACTGGCAGCAGCTGATTGCAGAAGTGATGGATCTTTTCCAGAGGCAAGCGGCTGAGAAAAATCTCACTCTTACCGCCACCGCCACTACTGACGACGGTGGCGCTACTCACCCCCTCAGCAGCACCAGGGTCTATACCGATCCCAAGCGCTTCAAGCAGATAATGACCCATCTGATTAGCAACGCGGTCAAGTTCACGCCGCTTAAGGATCTTTCCAGCTCCCGTGGTATCAGCATTGACAGCCAACTCGTTCCAGAGGCTCGCGGCACGGTGCTTGAAATCCGGGTGTGCGATTGTGGTGTGGGGCTATCTGAGCGCGAGGCAGCGCAGCTCTTTCAGGTGCTCCTGCCGGAGTCGCCCTCAAGTCATCGCCATTCCTTAGGTGGTAACGGGCTGGGATTGTTCTTATCCAGACAACTCGCTGAGAGCTTGGGTGGGCAGTTAGTGCTGGAATCGACTGCGGAGGGAAAGGGCAGCACGTTTTTGCTGAGGCTCCAGAGTCCGCAGGGGTGAAGCCTCACCTGCCTTTCCGCTGCGCGCCACCGCACAGTAGCCGGGAGGTGATCCGGAGGAGCAGGGACTCAGGAAGGAGTCGTCGGTGCGCTTTGCCTGAGGGTGATTTGAGCCAATCGCAGGTAGCGGGGCCAGGCTTGCCGTGTTCAACTTTTTTCAAGCGGGTAAAAACTGAGGGGTGTTTTAAAATAAGCTCAGAGCCTGATTCATCAACCATTGATCGTTAGTGCGCTCTGTCCCTGCTTGCTCTCGAAAGCCATTCACCACGTTTTCCGGCACCGCTAAAGAGATCCGCTCTTCACTTTTTTCATGAAGCTGTCTCCCGTTTGGATGGGGTTGGCTGAAGTGTTTTGTTAAGAAATACTTTTTTGAGTCAAAAAGCAGCTTTGCTAGCGAAAAAAAAGATCAGCAATGAGTGACTGCCCTTCTTCTCATACTAGTCCTTCCGCCTCTGCTTCAGCAGGAGGAGAGGGTAGGGGAGTCTTGAAACGCAGTCTGGATCCTCAGCGGTTCTTAGTGAGGCAGCCACAGCCCTCCCCACACACTCTTTCTTTCTCTTGCGTTCTTTCTCATCAGAGCGCCATCACTGCGTCAATCGACCAGGCGCTCGTCGCCCGCCGCCGCTTGGCTGCTCTTAGGTCGTGGGGGGTTGGTGCTGGCTGGAGTAAGTTGGAGCAGCGCAAGCGTGATATCATCCTCTGGCGGCCAACCCTGATGGTGCTTGCGCAAGGCCGCTTGCAGCTCATCGATCACCTTGGGCGGTTCGAGGTGGAGTGATTGCAAGAGGAGCTGTTTGAGGGTCATTTTCCCAAAGCTTACGCCCTTGCGGTTACGACCCTCAGTGAGGCCATCGGTTGCGAGAAAGATGCGGTCTTGAGGTTGCAAGATCAGGCTTTGTTCTAAAAAAGAGGCGACTTCTTGCACTTCACCGAGGCGCTGGCCTGGGGCAAGCAGGCTAATCAGTAAGGCGTTATCTCCTTGACGGCGCAGCACCCAGGGAACGGTGTGCCCGGCGCTGCCGTAAGTGAGGGTGAGGGATCTAAAGTCCAAGATCCCCACAAACAGGGTCATCATCAGTTGTCCGCGTGCGGCATCGAAGATCACGCGATTGGCACTGGAAAGGATCTCGCTTGCTGACCAAGTGAAATGAGGGTCTTGTGAGGCGCGTTTCTCAATCATGCTCAAGCAGCTGCGCATCGAGGCTGTGAGCAAGGCACTGGGAAAGCCATGGCCGGTGGCGTCAGCCATCATAAATACCAGGTGATCGCGGCTGATGAAGAAGTTCCACCAGTCACCGCTGCAGGTGGCGGCAGGCTGGTAAAAACTGTGCAGGGTAATGCGGGGATCGAGATAATTTTGGGCAGGAAAAAGTGTTTTTTGGATGGTGGAGGCCATGGCGAGTTCCTGCGTGAGGCTGGCCCTTTCAATCTCCGCTTGAATCAGCAAGGTGATTTTCTCAGACATGGTTTGAAAGGCAGCCGCTAAGACCCCAATCTCGTCTGAACCCGCCTCTGGCAACTGTAACTGAAAGTTTCCCTCACTGACGGCTTGGGTGGCAAGCAGCAGCTGATTGAGAGGGGAGGTCAGTGAGCGCGAGAAAAAAATAGCCAGCACGCTTGCTAAGCAAATAGCGACGGCCGCAAGCGCCACGAGCTGCTCAGTCAGGCTGGGGCTGGAGCGAATGTTGGCCTCTAAGGCCGTGCGGCTCAAGACGATTAGTCCGAGGCCTGGGGAGACACTGCTGCCTAAATGCTGCCGAGCCTGAAACAAAGCGTCCCATGGGGTGTGAAATGTGTCTGTTGTTGGCTCCGGGATGAGGGTGGAGGAGGCTTGCGCGCTTGGGGATTGCTTAGCTTCTAAGAACAAAAAATCGAGAGCCACGGACGAACTCGCTTTCGCCTGCGCTCGTGACGGCGGGGTGAGTCTGGTGTCGGTCAGGGCTGGAAGGTGAGGACGGTTGCTTTCCCGCTGAGCGGAGTGGGCGAATAGCACCTCGCCTTCTTGATCGGCAACCGTCAAGTCGAGCAGTCCTAAAGAGGCTGCAAAAGGCGATAAGTCGAGCGTGGCTAGCGCAACTGAGAAGGTTTTTTGCCCGCGCTTCTTACCGTAGACCAGGTGGAGGCGCGGGCGCGGGGTAGCGGAGGCAGGGCCTGGCTCCTCGGGAGCGGGGAAAAAGGCAATGAGTTCTGCTGTAGGCTGCTGCGGCTGAGGGTAAGGCTGTGGCAGGCTGCTTGGGCATTGGCGGCGCAACCAAGCGCGGGCCAGTTCCCACTCAGCTGACGTCAAAGTCACGGCTCTGGGGGCTTGATTAAGCACGTGGGCTTCTGGCAGTGACTGGACAAGGGGATCGAGGCGTCCGCTTGCGGGGTCAAACTCCCCCCAGCGCACGAGCGAAAACTCCAGCTCTTGGTGCGAAATTTGCGCTCTCTGGGTAAGTAGGGGGGCAAGCCGGTGGTGGTGGCTTGGCTCTAGGTCAAGCGCTCTCAGGTGATCCAGGGCGTGCTCCAGGAGGCGGACGAGGTTGCGACTGGCTAAAGTCAGTTGCTGCGCTTGATGAGCAGCAAGCGCATTTGTTTTTTCTTGGGTAAACACCCAGATCATAGTGAGGCTCATGAAAACAATGATCGAACCAATCAAAGCAATAGCACCTAACAGCAGCTTGCTTTGAATCGACAACTTAGGTTTCCAGCGTTTTGCGTTTTTGGCTTGCCTCATGTTCTAATTTTGATTAAATTTTAGACTAATTTCAAGGGAATACGGTTTTCCCGACCGGGAAAGCTGTGGGAGGATGGAGATGTTTACCCTCAAAAAAGAGCAGCAAGCAGAAAAGCTTGTGGTCACGATGGCTGGATCGATTGAAGAGAGCGTGCATTTTGATCAGTTGCTAGGTCAACCTGCCTCCTTCATGGAAGTGAATTGTAAGGCGATTACCCGGATTAATTCGATTGGGGTGAAGTCGTGGATCAGCTTCTTTCAAAGCGCACAGGCGGCAGGCGCGCGGCTGGTTTTTGTTGAGTGCTCGACGGCCATCGTCGAGCAGATGAATTTGATCTCTAACTTTCGCTGTGGGGGTGAGGTAGCATCGATTTATGTGCCGTTTGCCTGTCCGGCATGTAAGGCCGAGCTGTTAGGGCTCTTTAAGACTGAGGATCTTAGGAATACCGGCTTGAGTCTGCCGGAGCTGCAATGCACGCAGTGTTCAAAAAACGCAGTGTTTGATGATATCCCGGAGGAGTATTTTGGCTTCTTGAGTGAGAACACCCCACAGCCTTGAAAAAACAGAGCGTGAAAACTGAGGATCAAAAAAGCGGCTGCGGGGGGGAACAAGGTGTGAGCGTGAGGAAAGGGGGATCATGCGCGGGTTAAGTCTAAAGGTGATCTTAAGGGGTTTCTTAAGGGCTGTCCCTGGGCTCGTCCGGAGGAGAATGCATGCCCTGTGCTTACCTTCTCGCCTGGGTTCAGGCAGTGCGAGGGTGTGCAATCTGAATGGCGTTGACTAAGAAACCGATCACTCGAAAAAAATCCACTTCAGGCACGCAGCAACCGTCAGCGGCCGAGGCTTTCAAAAAACGGGGCGCCATCCTCCAGACGCCGCCTCTCGATCAGGGATCATCGCGCCCTATTTTTTTACTGATCTCGTTTGTGCCTCTCCCCCCTCAGGCCCCGCTTGAAACGCAGGACTTGGCTCAGTTGGCGAAGGCGCGGGAGGGGGATCGCAAGGCTGCAGGGGGTGCACATGAGGATGAAGCGACGAATTGCGGTGGCGAGCTGAGTGCGAGCGCGGTGGTGGAGTTTTTTCAGCAAGCAGCGGCCGTTTGCCAGGCTCAGGCCTTGCACGCGCGAGGTTTGAGTGCGGGGCTTGAGATTTTACTCCACCAGCGCGTGACGTTGGTCTTGCTTGAGCTGTTCTCAGCTGAGCAGCATGAACAGTGGGAGCAGGCGGTGGCTGAGCGTTTGCCTGCCGCAGGAGGGGCAGCCTTATTGCATCAGGTGCATTTCATCACGACCCAGGATCTGGCTACGGCCCATTTTTTGGCGCAAAGCCGGTTTTTGGGCGCTTATATTTACCGCAAGTTTGCCGACCCCCAGCGCTCAGCTCAGTTTTATGGCCGCTTGCTTAAGGGGATGCTTGCCCCTAGGCCCTTTGGGTTGCAACACTATATCCCAGGATCGCGGGATACCTGCACGGTGTCCTTTCGTCTGTCCGGAGAAAAGCAAGCAGCCGTGGAGGTCATGCGCGAGTATTTGCTGGAAAAGCGCTTCAAAAATAGGATTGCCTTGCTGATTTGCAATGCGGCTGATGAACTGTTGATGAATGCCATCTTTGACGCGCCGCACGACTCCAGGGGGCACGCCCCGCTTGATCAAACCGCACGCGACACCCCGATGATCCGCTTAACGGGGAAAAGCGCCATTGAGTTGCAGTTTGGTTTTGATGGCGAGATCTTTGCGATGGCCGTGGTGGATCATTACGGCTCGCTGGAGCGCGAGCAATTGCTGGGCCACCTCAGTCGGCTCTATGTTAGTGAGCCTTACCGTTTAGAGACCTCCACGGCCGGAGCAGGCATCGGTTTAGCGCTCGCGTTTCGCATGGGGGGAGGGTTTTTGTTTTTAAGCAAGCGGGGGGTGCGCACGGAAGTGATGCTGTTTTTTCGCAAAACCGAAACCACCCGTGAGTTTAAGGACCAGTTTAAGTTCCTTGCCACCCGCTTTGATTAACTAAGAAAAGGGGGGCAAGGGAGAAGGAAAGCAAGTGCGAAGGAGAGAACTGACCTCAGGAAAAAATGAACTCCCGCGTGGGTGGGTGGCCCGGTCTTTTGGACTCTTTGCTGCTGGCCTCTGGCGCCACACACCCCAAGATCTTACCCGCACACTTGCTTGCTGGTCTACCTGGCCTGGCTACCTCGCTACCGTGTCGTTGTTTTGCAAAGAGGGTGCAGGCGTCTTTTGCGTTTTTCTGTTTGATTTTGTCAGGCGATGTGATTGAGTCGCAGGCGATCCCGCCTTCAAACCGCCGTCTCGTTTAGGGTCCCCCTCACATGACATCAAAGACAGCCACGACCTTCAAAACACCGAAAATCATCCTGCCCATCATTCTTGCTTCCAGTTCGCCCAGGCGCAGCCAGCTGTTGCAAGACATCAGGCTACCCATTCAAGTCATCACTCCTCAGGTGGATGAGACCCCCAAGCGGGGGGAGCAGGCCCGGGCGCTCGTGAAACGGCTGGCGCATTTGAAGGCCGCAGCCGTCAAGCAGAGTGGGATTTGTGGCAGTGAGTCGCGCTTGATCCTTGCTGCTGACACCATGGTTGCTGAGAGCAAAGCAGGTCCGATGCTCGGTAAACCAAAGTCGGCTCGCGAGGCTACCGCTTTTTTGGGAAGACTTTCGGGGAAAAAGCATTTTGTTTTCACCGGTTATTGCCTGATGCAGGTGGCAAACGGCCAGGTCCTCCGGGTGGTGGAGCGCGTGGTGGTGACCCAAGTGGAGATGTTGCCGCTCACGCCTGCCACGATCCGGGCTTATGTGGGTAGCCAGGAGCCGATGGATAAGGCAGGGGCTTACGGTGCGCAAGGCTTAGGGATGAGCTTGATTCATCGGATTATAGGCAGTTATCAAAACGTCGTTGGCTTACCCGTGGCTGCGGTGTTGTGCGATCTGGAAAGCATCTTCCAGGTGAAGCGCTTCAGTTGGTTAAAAAGCGGCGCGCCGCCTTCTCGCCCCTAGCTCAGTCAGGAGTCTATCGGGCAGAGGGCTGAAAGCAGTTTGCTAGGCTTTGATGACTGGAAGAAACATAAGAGGGGTGAGGGTTTGACAGGTCTTGCGCAACAAGCAGCTTTAGCCAATCGTTACCAGGCGGTGATGCAGCACGTCCTCGCGCTGAGCGCCGGGGAGTTGCCTGCGGCGTCGTCATCACCGCCACCAACACCACCTGTGGTGATTGCTGTGAGCAAGCAACAGCCGATGGAAGCCATCCAGTGCCTGTATCACTTGGGTCAGCGCGATTTTGGTGAAAACTATGTCCAGGAGCTGCTGCAAAAAGCCCAGCAGGCTAAAACGTTAGGGTTACATGACCTGAGGTGGCATTTTTTGGGTCATTTGCAAACAAACAAGATCAAAAGCCTTTTGCCGCACTTAGTCTCCTTGCACAGCGTGTCTTCACAATCTTTAGCGCACTCTTTAGCCCAGTCCCTAGCTCAAGCGCTGAGCCAGCGGCAAGCAGAGCTCCAAGCCATGCCTGGGCGGGTGGGGGGTAGGTTACCGGTTTTTCTATCCGTCAATCTCGATCAAGAGCCCAGCAAGCACGGGGTGAGTGAGCAAGCGTGTGAGGCCTTGTGCCAGGTCGTGGCGTCCACGCCCACGCTCTTGCTGCAGGGTCTGATGTGCATTCCTAACCCGCAGGGCTCGCCCGCACTGGCTTTTCAAAGGCTGCAAGCGCTCGGTGAGCGGGTTCGTGCTTTTACCCAAGGTAAACTCTCGATGGGGATGTCAGGCGATTATGAAGCCGCCCTTGCCGCAGGCGCCACTCATTTAAGGCTGGGAACGGCAATTTTTGGGAGTCGCGCCGTGCCCCATAGGTAAACTGCGGGGGGTTTGGCGTGGGTTTGCAGCCTCTCCTAAGCTTCATTGTCTTGCGGTCTCTTGCCTCAAGTGCTCCTCTGTTTTCCCCGCGTTGCCGTTTGTGTTTGATTCTGCTTGCCACTCGAAGACTGCTTTGCTAGCTGTTTGACTCATGAATGGTGATTCTCTTCTGCCGCGTTGCTTTTACAGACAAACCCCTCCCTCATTAACCCCTTGCGGCCAGACCGCCTCTCGCAAGGATCTGCAAAAAAAGCTTAACCACAGCCGGCCTGCGCTAAAAAGGTTTTTCTGGCTAGTCGGCTGCAGTCTTGGGGTGACCTTAGGCAACCTGCTGCCAGTTCGCGCCATGCCAGGCGTGACGAGCGCGGGGTCCGGGCGGTTTGCGGAGCTTTCTTCCGCGCAAAGCCAATTTACGGTTGCGACGCTTGTGGGCCGGATGCCAGGTCGCTTGCGGAGTGGCTCACGCCGACTCAAAGACGCTTACGGCATGCGAGACGTCATTACCTCTCAGGGTAAGCAGGAAGCGTCCAGCTTGCAGGGGAAAGAGCGCAAGCCAATGAGTTTGCCCAAGGGTTGGTATGTCATTGGTCTGGCTCGGGATCTGCAGGAGGGGCCTCAAGCGTGGAGGCGCTTTGGGTTGAACTTGGTGGTCTGGCGCAATCACGAGGGGCGGGTGATTGCGCAGGAGAATCGCTGTCCGCATCAATTAGCAGAGCTAAGTTTGGGTCAAAGGACCAGTGTCGCAGAGCGCCGTGCGGCAAAGAGTGCGGCGAAGACCGCCTTTAGTCTGGATGATTTTCTCTGGCGCGAGCCAATCCTTGCTGAGCAGTCGCCTGATGAGGCTGCGGACCAGGAGGAGCAGCAGCAGTTTTGTTTGCAATGCCCCTTGCATGGCTTGCTTTTTAACGAGCAAGGCGAGTGCGTTTATGACCCGAAAACCCAAAAAGGGCATGCGGCCTTCAGGGTAAAAACCTTTGAAGCACGAGAAGCGGGTCCGGTGATTTATCTTAAGTGGGGCGAAGGCCATTATCCCGAGCCTGATGGCTTGCCTGAGTTAGAAAATTTTGAATCAGTCTGGGTTGCGGTCCTCTCTGAGGCGGGCTTTCAGTGGAATGTCGAGAATGCCTTGGATAATGACCACGTGGAGCTGGTTCATGCGGAGACCTTCGCTAAGCAAGCGGGCCCCCTGATGGTGGAAAACCCCCAGGTGACCTTCACGCAGGAGTCGATTCATTGGCATTTTGAGAATCCTCATTTCTTTTGGCAGCTTAATTTCCCAAACCGCTATCGCAACCCTGTCAATGATTACCACGAGATGACCATTTTTTACGTGGTGGTGGATGCCGAGCACACGCTGGTGATTATCGGTTCGCACCGTCGGTTTCAGAAGTTTCCAGGCAATCTCACCCATTGGCCGGGCTTTAAGCAGATGACTCAGGCTCTCATCCAGCGCTTTTATCGGATCATCATGGAGGAGGATCAGCGGATCGTCCGCTCCCAGCAGCGCGTGGCTGAAAGCAGCCCCAATGGCGATCAAGGGGCATTGGGCAGGGTGGATGACGAGCTGAAGAAGCGCTTCAGGCGCTGGTTGCACGCCCAGCCTCCCTTTGAGGGGAGGCTTGCAACCCAGCCGGCACTGGCGCGAGGTTGCAAGAAATTATCCGTGATGGCGGAAGTGGGAACCGGTGACTTCTAGCTCTGAGGTCTTGCAAAAAAAAAGTGCAGAAGTCAGGCGTCGGCAATTTGGCGTAGCAAAAGGCTACCCCCCTACCCCCCAAGCCCACACGACGGAAGGTGAAAGAAGCTCGTAAAAAGCAAGCGCTCGTCCAACTGACTGTCAGTCCGCCCGTTCCTACCGGGTACGGGTTGTGCTGATACGGCGGCTGCTCATTGCTATTTTTTGAACGGGGAGTAGAGGAGGGCGCCTCTAGTCCACCTTGCTGGAGAGGTTTTTTGACTCCTGGGGCATCGACGTGCGCTTAGCCTGGAGCCACCCGTAAGAAACATGAGGGAAGGAGCGCCAACCAGTGGGCGCAGGGGTGGAAGACTTTTGCTGCCAAAGCTTTGAGTAGTTTTTAATGACTTTACAGCCTGAGACTCATTCAAAAAAGCACCGTATTGCTTTGTCTTCGCTGGGTGACTTGTGCATCATTTAAGAGGGGCGGGTCCACTTTACGCTTGCTCAGCAAGCGCTCAGTCACCCTAAGCGCTTGCTCTTGCATGCTGGGAATACCGGCATTCAACGAAAAACGGCGGTCTCTCATGGCTTATTGTTCTCGGTGGCTGCTTTGTTTGCGCTCACGCTTGGTGTCGCCTGCCTGCAGAGGCAAACCGTACCCAAGGGGACGATCCTGGGGATTCCGTCATCGCCGGTGCACGCGTTCGTCGAGGTCACGCAAAATTCCGTGGTGGTGGATAGCAGCTTGAAAGTGACGCTTTTTTTGCGTGATTCCTTCAACCTGCCGATAGTGGCTAAGCGCTATCAAGTGAACTTAACGGCCACCTCCACGGGGACGAGCGTCATTCAGTGGACGGAGCTTGTGAATCAGGGGGATGGGAGTTATGTCGCATAATTGACCGGCGTGATCCCGGGAAGCGCAATCAGTTTACAAGGTTGGAGCTATGGTCAGGCTTTCACCTCAACCGCGCCGCAGATCACCGTGGTGGCTGGCAATAATCAGCTCACAGGCTTTGTGGGTCAGGCTCTCGCCTTACCGCTTGAAGCTCTCGTGGGTTGGATAGTCACGGCAATCCGGCGACGCGGGGTGGCCAGCTGCGCAGCCTCTGTGACCAACAGCGCGGGGATTGCCACCTGCAGCACGGGGTCGCCACCTTGGGTGGGGACGGATGGCAGCAGTCAAAGCTATTTTTCGGAACTGAACAACAATCAAATCAGCAAGGAGGGTGGCGATTTCACCTCCGCGGAGGCGGTTTTAACCAGCCTGCTTGTCATGACTTGCTCAAGCTTCCCTTTCCTGACGTCCTCGGTTTTGCCGACTAATGGTTATTTTTAGTACCAAGCGATTTTTGCGTCCAACGACACCTCAGGCAAGTGCACTGACGTTGGCACCAGCGGCCTCGTGTGCTCCCCTGAGCTTGCCGCAGTTTCCATTGGCCCCACCCACTATGACTCCACTGCTCCAAGCTTGATTAGCAATCAGGGCGTGTCGTTTTATCACTTAAACTCGTTTCTTGAAAACTTAGGTTCAGGAGGATGCGCAAGTGGGCTGGTCTATCATCTGGGCTCCAGCAGCTCGGGCCCATGGAAGTATTGGAACGGCTCGGCCTGGACCACAGCCGCGGGAACCACTGCGACGGCCAACTCGGCCAGCGTGGTGAGCGGCAAAATTGGGTCCTATGGTTCTTTAAGCCAAGTCTATTTTAAGGCGTTTTTTCAGTCTTCAGGCAATAGCGCCTGTGAACTCAATCAGATCGGACTTGCAGGAACCGATTAGGCGGCCGGGCGAAAAAACTTTGCCAGGCGTGCCGGCGTGAGGTGGACGCTCAGGGAAAGAGTTGAGCTAGATGGGGGAGACCTTAGCCTACGGTCTTAAACTGCTAAGCGCGCTGTGGGGTGAGGGTTTCATGCTAGGTCATGCCGTGCCATGCCATGCCATGCAATAACTAATGGCTTTCATTCTCAGCGATTTTTGATGCAATGCGTAGACCAAGAGAAGAGACGTCTGAGACAAACGGTGAAGCGGGGGGGGGGGCGCACAGCGCGCATGGCCGTGAGGGTGAGGGGGCTGTCGACGGGAGAGTGTTCGTCACA
>JAYTHP010000211.1:0-2787 GCA_043732485.1 Oligoflexia bacterium | reverse complement strand
ACGAGGCAGGCCATGGAATTTTTTGAAGTCATTCGCCGCAGACGCAGCGTCAGGCAATTCACCCCAGAGCCGGTGCCGCGCGAGGTGATTGAAAAAGCCTTAGAGGCTGCGCTCCTGGCGCCTAATTCCTCCAACCTCCAGACCTGGGAGTTCTTTTGGGTGCAATCACCGAGCCTGAAGGCGCTGCTGGTGGCAGCCTGCTTGAATCAGGCAGCAGCACGCACCGCACAAGAGCTGGTCGTGGGTGTGGCAAGCCCCCAGTTGTGGCAAAAAACCAATCCCGAGATGATCCGCTTCGTCGAAGCCGTCGATGCGCCGCGTGCGGTCAAAGCCTACTACCGCGAGCTGATCCCGCGCATTTATGGGAGTCGCTCGTATTTTTTAGGCTTTTTTAAAAAACTAGTGCTCCACGCCCGTGGTCGCTCCACCCCCACCGCTCGCAGGCCGGTCAACGAGCGCGAATTGCAAGACGTGAGTATCAAGTCGGCGGCCTTGGCGTGTGAAAATTTCCTGCTTGCTGCCACCGCCCAAGGCTATGCCACTTGTGCCATGGAGGGCTTTGACGAAGTGCGGGTCAGTCGCCTCCTCAAACTCGTCCACCCCTCGCGCGTGGTCATGGTGATGGCCGTGGGGAAACCCGACCCCGTGCGTGGCACCTGGGGTCCGCAAGTGCGCTTTCAAAAAGACTGGTTCGTGCACGAACTCTAGAACACGAGACTGCGCGTCGCGCTCACGGGCTCGTGGCTTTCGGAGCCGCCTTGACCCAAAAGCTTGCGGCCATGAGCACGAGGAAAATCCACAACAAGTCGGCAAGCAACAGGTGGGAGATTTGCAGCCAAAGCGGCGCCAGTAACAGGAGGTTGATCAGCCCGAGGAGCATTTGTGCCAGGAGGGTCATGGCAAAGCAGGTGGCGTAAAACACCACGGCTGCGTTCACCTGATCAGGCGCAGACGGTAAAGCGGCAGCACCCACCGCCACCCGGTCCAACAGCCGCCCACGGTAACGCCACAGCACGTAAAAACTCAATCCCGCAAACACCACCGCAAGCGCGGGATGCCAGATGCGTAACTGGATTAAAAAATGACTGGTCGAAGACCAATCCTGCGCAAAGCCTTCGGCTAGGGAGTGCGCCGGAAACAGCGTGTCGCCTAACGCCGTGATCCCCCCTGCGGCGCCGACCTTCAAGAAGAGACTGAACAAGGCGAAGGTTGCCAAAGCCTCTCGCCAGTAGCCCCGCCCAGAAGAACCAGAGAAGCCAGCAGAGGAAGAGACTAACACCAACTGGGCGCTTTTTTCTTGCACCGCCCAGTGACCACACAAGGTGAGCGCAGCCAAAAGCGCAAAGGTGTTTAAGAGATGCACGCCTAAGAAAAGCACGCGAAACAGCGATTGATCCTGCTCCACTAACTTCCACAACACCAACCCTGCGCCAAGGACCGCCTCAAGCAAGATCAAAAACCCAGCTGCTGCCGCGGCTTTCCTGGTCCACGCTCCCCGCGGATACTCTCGCCTGGCAACCACCACCAGCCCCAGACACAAAAGTAGGCTCAGCAGTGAGGTCACCCGGTGAAAAAACTCAATGAAGGTCTTTTGCAGCCCCAAAACCGGCAAAACCTCGCCGTTGCACAAGGGCCAATGACTGCCGCAGCCTGCCCCACTGCCAGTGGCGCGCACCAGCGCACCCCAGCCAATCACTGCCACACTAAAACAAAGAGCCACCCTTGCAAGTCTCGCCGTACTGAGAGTCTTCATAGATGCTCATCTTACCCTATTTTTGCCGTTGTGGGGGTATTAAACACGTGCGCGCGCTCTCTGGCACCAGGGGCCCCCTGCCAGCCCCCCCCGCCACCCACCCCCCGCTTTTTACCCAGCCCGCAGCTGAGACACTGAAGCGCTCGTGACGCCCCATCTCACGGGCAAGCGGTGAATTGAGGGAGCGCGGGAGGGAGGGAGCGCCCGCGCGCCGCTGGTACCCCCTAATACGCCCAGCTCTCAAGAGCATACTTAAGGGTAATTAAAAAATTAAAAGCTAACCCACCGCCTGCAAAAACCCACAGCATCCAGTTTCTGGCCACTCCCGGTTTTGCGAGAAAATCCCCCAGACAAAAGAGTAAGGGGAACAAGACCGCTGTAAAGCGGTAAGCTTGAATGAGCTCGCCTTGCAAAAACATGATAGCCAGCGATAAAAGGCTATAAATGGCCACGGCCCATTTTTTTTCCTTCCATAACAAAACACACCCCCACAGCATCCACAAGGTATAAGGGTGGTGCAAAAATGAATTTAACCCTAAATGCTGCGATGGATTACCAAACCAAACCGTCCGCAACGTGCGAGCAAGACTCAAGGAACCATTGACCGACCAGTTTGCCTGCACCTGCAACAGCGTGAAGCAATTTCCCGTCGAAGTGTATTGAAAATAAAGGTAGCTAGCAAAGAGACTGCCGCTCAGCAGGCCACTCACAAGAAAGCGCCTGAAGTTAAAAAATAGTGGTCGCTCCCTTTTCCCAGACTGGGAGGCCAAAAGCGCCACCGCGATGGCCAAAAAGACTCCAGGAATGCGAGTCAGGGACGCGAGCCCCGCCCACAAAGCCGCGCTTACCCACTGATTGCTGACCGCCCGCTTCAACGCGATTACCGCAAGCAGCAAGAACAAAGACTCGGTGTGATGACTATGAAACACGTAGCTTGCAGGTGAGAAAAGAAACGTTAACCACCCCAAACGAGACAGCGGAGTAAAATCGCTGGTCCACGAGTCGTGGGAGTGTTTTGTCGCGCCTTTTTCCAG
>JAYTHP010000210.1:0-24823 GCA_043732485.1 Oligoflexia bacterium | reverse complement strand
TCCGGTGAGCTGTATTGTTCATGACGCGGTTCACTCAGGAAAGCTGCCATGGCCTCAGGATCATCAAACTGCAGCTGCAGGGCGTTTGAAAAATAGGGAACCCGGTTGGGCTTACTCACAAACCGACGATTCATTTGCATGAACCGGGGATAGGTGAGGGCCGCAACTGGGAGAGCAATCCCACCCCGTGCTTGCGGCGATACTCAATTGCTTGATCCAGAAGTCTTAAAGGACCAAACGATTGTGGAAAACAGCCCGTGAGGCACAAAAAAGTTGCAGGATCCACCGCAATTTGCGCTAAGGCAACCGCGTGGACTGCGAGGCCATCTCCGGGGTCACCGGACTCTCCACCACCGACCGCTCCCCCACCCGCGCCTGGAATTTTTGCCTCGGTAAATCGGGATTCACCCGCGCGTTGCGGGCTCCAAGCGGCAGCCCCAACACCAGCCCTAACACCAGACAAACGAGACCCCCACCACCAAGCCAAGCTTGCCTACCGCCCGCGATGATTTTAAAATCATTTATTTAATATTATAGTAACGCCTAGAAACCCCAAAAACTGGAGAAAATCGTAGCAGCTCTCCTGGATCTCACCCCCCCACCCACCTTCTCTTTGTCTTCTACTGCTTCTTCTTCCTCCACTACTTCTTCCGCCGTCGCCGCGGGCCGTTAGGACCACGATTGGTCGCCTGCCGGGGCATTTTCTCGTTTGCTCCCGCACAGCGTGTGGGTTTTTTGACGATCACCCTCTTGACGACGACAACGGCCGCTGACAAAATGTCGCATCCCTCCCCCGCCAAAGCCGACGCAAGGGTCGGGACTTTTGGACAAAATGTCACGCTCACGCACCTTGCCCCCTGAAGACCACCCGCAGAGACTCTAATGCTCACCGTAACGACTGAAACCCGCCCACTATTTTTTGATTAACAAGGGTATGCCGCTTCGAAAAAGGGTCCTAGGAATCGGGAGAGGCGGGTTCTCGTCGGCTGAAAAACCCCATAAAAATCGCCTTCAAAATGCGCTAAGCCCCTTCCGCCCCCCATGAACACGCAGCGATCCCATCCCACGCAAAATCCCTAACTGCCGTCTCCTGCCTGCCTCCTCAGGAAGGACCGCGAACGATTGCTTGAATTGGTATCCTTATTGCATTACCTTGAAAGTCTATGGAGCATTCCGATCCCCACTCAGGCCAGACAGTGGATTTGACGACAAAAACCACGTCGTCAGCTTCGTCAACCGAAGGCGACGGCGACACACCCACCGGCCCCCTCACTCCTGGCCAGCGCTTGCGACAATCCTGGCGCACATGGGTCTCCTCGCGCGCAAAAGCTGACTGGGCTGCGCGCGTGAAAACCCTGAGCTTAAAACTGCAAGACTTTATTGAGCATTTTGACTTGGAGGCTTTCTTACAGGGCTTGGCCGTGACCTTGAGCTCCGCCTCCTTTCAGTTCTATCAGCGCCTTGTTGCCCTGACGCTTGGCGCCTATTTTTTTGCGCAAATGGCAGCGGTTTTTTGCGAAGCGTTACTCGCCCAAATGAACACCCTGCCACCTGATCGGGGCAGGCTTTTCCGGGAAGACGACCCCAATGGCAGCAGCAGCTTTAATGAGCAAAGCCTGCTTGCGATCCTCTCGCGCAATTTGTTCAACAGCGTGGGGGCCGGCGACGAGCACGAGGACACCCGTCCGGCGCCTGATGCGGCCGAACCGATCGATGAGCTTGCAGCGGAAGCGACGAAATCGGAACTGAGCTTCACTTTGGTCGGTATCGTCTTGATGGAAGACCCGAAAAAGTCCATTGCCACCTTAGAAGACAAGAGTGCCGCGCTCAACTATCCGTTAAGCGTTGATGATGAAATTCTTAAGAAATTGAAAGTCTTAGCAATTGAACCCAATCGCCTGATTGTGATTAATCTCGTCAATCATCACAAGGAATTTTTTGAACTCAATCCCACGGTGGTGCCCCCTGGGAAAATTTACGCTAAAAACCAGCCCACTACTGCTGAGGGCGGCATTGAGAAGACCTCAGCCACCCAATTTTCTGTGGGGCGCACGGAAGTGGATAACGCCATGAAAGATATGACTAAAATCTTATCAGAAGCGCGTGCGGTCCCCAATTTTAAAAACGGGGTGGCTGCAGGCTATAAACTGCTGCAGATCGCTCCTGGGAGTATTTACGAAAAATTAGGCTTAAAAAACGGGGACGTGATTACTGGATTGAACGGCAAATCGATTAACGACCCCAAACAGGCGTTCGACATGCTCAACGAATTTAAAACCGCAAGCCACCTCGAATTGCAAGTCGAACCTGAGGGCGGCACGGCTGCAAGCTATAGCTATGACATCCATTAAACCCGGGAGACTCCATTCCATGCCCCATCCTCCACAACACCCGACACAACACCCGACACAACGCCTGACCGCAACAAAGGTCCGCCGCAGCCCCCTCACCCGACCCTGCGGGCTTGCAACCACCCTTTTGTTTTTGCAAACGGCCTCCTGGGACATCAAGGCTGCGGAAGCGGGCGTAGGTCCCAGAGGCGCTTCCGCTTTTCCAGCAGGCGAAAGACCCTACTTGGCGGTGGGAGGCAGCAACGTGCCGCCGCTGTCGGCTGATCTTTTTGATGATGACGAGGATGATGATTTTGAAGGGTTAAGTGAGCTTGCCAAGGCCTTCCAAGAACAGCAGCAACGCGCGACCGCTCGTAAAAATGGAGGAGGTGGTAACGGCGGCATGGACGGCAAATCACTCCAGCAGCACTCAGCAGGCGGCGGATCTTCCAGCTCAGCCCCTGATCCCATTCGCACGCAAGGCGGCATTTCCATCGGTGGCGCTTCGGCTAACGGCGTGACCCGCAACTCGCCGCTTTCGGCGATTCACATTAATCCGGAAACCGGCAGTGGCAGCAATGAAACGGTGGTGGATTTTAATTTCCCAGACGCTGACATCCTGGCTATTGCCAATACCTTGGGTAAACTCACGGGCACCAACTTTATTTACGACAGCAAGGAAATCAAGGGCCGGATCACCATCGTCTCTAATTCCCGCATCACGGTCAGTGAGGCTTGGAAAGTGTTTCTCACAGCCTTAGACGTCAACGGTTACTCGCTGATCCCCTCGGGTAAATACCTGCGCATTGCCCGTCAAAAAGATGCCAGAGACAAGCAATTGCACACCTACTCAGGCGATTTTGCTCCTGATACCGATGCACTGATCACCCGCGTGATTCCTTTGAAGTTCATTAGCAGTGAAGACGTGGCGCGCACGCTCAGGAACTTTGTGCCGCAAAGTTACTCCCGCATGATTGCTTACGAGCAAACCAACACCTTAATCGTCACCGACACGGGAGCTAACATCGTTAAGCTGATGAAAATGCTCGAGTTACTGGATGTCGAAGGCTTTGATGCTGGCATTGAGGTGATCCCGGTGCGTTATGCTTCAGCAGCCGACCTCTCGAAACTGATTGACTCGCTGATCCCAGGCACGGCGCCCCTGCCCAACTCGCAATCAGGCGGCGGCAACCGGCTCGGAGGGGCGGGCGGACGGTTTGCCGCGCGTCGCACCAAGGAAGGCGGGATCATCAACACCATTATTGCCGATGAGCGCACCAATAACCTGATTATTCACGCCAATTCCAAAGGCGCCCAACAAGTGCGTGCACTCGTCACCCAGCTGGATGCCAATAAACCGCTGGTGGCCGGCGCCGGCAAGGTGCATGTGATTTACCTGCAGTTTGCTGATGCCGAAGCCTTGGCCAATACCTTGAACAATTTCTCGCAAACCTCAGGCAATCGCGCAGGCGGAGGGGGCGGCTCAAGCGGTCAAGCCACCGGAACCGGCGTGAACCCGATGGTCACCAACTTGTTTCAAGGCGCGATTAAGGTCTCAGCAGATAAATCGACCAACGCCTTGGTAGTCACCGCGTCGGCCTCTGATTTTCTCACCGTGAAAAGTGTCGTGAGTAAGCTTGATATCAAGCGCGATCAAGTCTACATTGAAGCGGTGATCATGGAAGTGTCCGTAACTTCAGGCTTTTCCTTTGGCGCCAATCTAGCAGCCTTAGGCGGCGTGGGCAACGGTAGCGGCACCTTACCCGTGGGCAGCACGACGAACACCGATATTGGTACGCTACTTGCCAAACCGCTGGAATTGATTGGTAACGGACTGCTGGCGCCGATCCCGATCGGCGGCACCGGCTCCATGCTGATTAACGGCACGTCAGTTGCGGTCCCTAACTTTCTGGCGCTCATCACCGCTTTACAGCAGTTTGCCAATGGCAACGTGCTTGCCACACCGCAAATCATTGCGCTGGACAACTCGGAGGCGATGTTTGAGTCGGCGGAAAAAATCCCGGTTCCTCGCAATAACCAGATCGTCGGTGGCGGTGTCAGCACCGGCTACGACTCAGTCCCGGTGGCGATTTCCTTGAAGATTAAGCCTCAGATTAATAAAATCACTAATTTCGTCAAGCTCGACATTGAAGCCAAACTCGGCACCGTCTCCAACCGCGTGCTGCCCAAGGGGGTAGCGGATTTTGCGCTAGCGACCCAGGATCGTACGGCAAAAACCACGGCGATTGTCGGTGACCGTGACACCATCGTGCTAGGCGGGCTGACGCGCGAGGAGACCTCCGATAAGGTCTCCAAAGTGCCGCTTTTAGGCGATATCCCCCTGCTGGGCTGGTTGTTTCGCTCGAAGATCTCGAGCACGGCCAAAAATAATCTCTTGATCTTCATGACCCCGCACATCGTCAGGCCCTATGAGCAGATGCGGGCGATTTTAGATCGCAAACTCAAGGAGCGTGATACCTTCTTAGAAGCCACCACCGGTGGGCTGGATTCTGTCAGGGAACAGCGAGATGCCATGATTCGCTCGCTGCCGGATCTTGAGACCTTGAAAAAAGAGCGTCCTGCTTCCGCTGCGAACCTGGCGCTGGAAGAAGAAACAGAGCGCACCAACTTGCAAGATGCCCCAGGAGACGCTCCTGCCGGTGGCGGCGATGATGCTGGAGCCGTCAACGGCTTACCTCAGGCCCAACCCTAGAGAAGGAAAAACCACCACCGTGAGCACCATGATCCGAGAAACCAATAAAACGCTTGCCGCAGGGCTTGAGGATATCTTAACCGAGCGGCCCTCAGATGAGAGTAAGGATCGCTTACTCTTAGGTGAGCTGCTCTTAAGAACGACTGATCTGACGGAAGATCAGCTGCTTGACGCCTTAAGTACGCAAAAAAGCGAAGGCGGGTTACTGGGCGATATCTTGATTCGCAACAAGGTGGTGACCCACCAGCAAATGACGCGCGCCTTGTGCTATCAAATCGGCATCCCCTTTTTAGAGGATCTCAGCACAGGCGACATTGACCCCAACTTGGTGAGCCAAATCCCGATCAATTACGCCAAAGCCAAGGAAGTGCTGCCGATCCAGAGAACCAAAAAAGGGCTGTTCGATTGCCTGACGGTGGCCGTCTCCGATCCCCTGGCGCCGAACCTGGCAGAAGACTTACAGGTCTTGACCGGGTTTGACATTCAATTAGTGGCCACCACCAGCGCCAAAATTCAAGAAGCCATTAACCGGGTTTACGAGCGCAGCACGTCGAATTTAGTCGGTAACATTGGTGGCGAGTTTGATGAGTCCTATGACCTGGAAGGACCCATTGATATTTTAGAGGCCACCGAAGAAGACGCGCCAGTGATTAAATTCGTCAACTCCTTACTCTTTCGCGCGGTGAAAGAGAAAGCGTCGGACATTCACATCGAGCCGTTTGAGAAAGAATTCGTGGTGCGTTTTCGCATCGATGGCATCTTGTACGATATTATCCGCCAGCCGAAGCGCGCCCACGCCGCCATCGCCTCACGCGTCAAGGTCATGGGAACCTTAGATATCGCCGAAAAACGCCTGCCACAAGACGGCCGCATTAAAATCAAGATCGCGGGCAAGGACGTCGATATTCGTCTCTCCACCGTGCCCACTAATTTTGGTGAGCGCTTAGTAATGCGTATTCTTGAGCAAACGAGTACGGTTTTAGAGCTGGAGCAATTAGGCTTCTCCGAGAGCAGCGCCAAGAATGTGGAGAAGCTGATTTTCAAGAAATACGGGATCATCCTGGTCACCGGGCCTACGGGGAGTGGGAAATCAACCACGTTGTCGGCTTGCTTAGTGAAACTCAATAGCCCGACGCGTAACATTATGACGGTGGAAGACCCGATTGAGTACCAGATCCCGGGGGTCAACCAGGTGCAAGTCAACGCCAAAATTGAACTGACCTTTGCCCGGGCTTTACGGGCCTTTTTGCGTCAAAATCCTGACATCATCATGATTGGGGAAATCCGCGACCGGGAGACCGCCGAGATTGCCATTAACGCTTCCCTCACAGGCCATCTCGTGCTCTCGACCTTACACACCAATGACTCCTCAGGCGCCGCCACCCGCTTGAGTGATATGGGGATTGAGCCTTTTTTGATTGCAAGCTCCTTGTTAGGGGTGATTGCTCAGCGCTTGATGCGCAAATTGTGCTTGAAGTGTCGGCAGCCCACCCTGCCGTCGGAATTTGAATTAGGCGAATTATCCTTGAAAAAACTGCCGCCAGGGGTCACGCTCTATAAAGCGGTGGGCTGCCAGGCGTGTGCGCAAAGTGGTTACTCAGGGCGCACTATCGTGCATGAACTGCTGGTGGTCAATGATCAGATTCGCTCGCTAATTGTCAAGAATGTCGACGGCGGCACCCTGAAAAAGGCCGCCTTAGAGGCAGGCATGCTGACTTTGCGGGAAGACGGCGTGAGCAAAGTGCTGGCAGGCTTAACCACGGTCGATGAGTTGATGCGCGCCACGCACTCGGACGTCTAAAGCCACCGCAGGAAAAAAGGACAAAGCAACGTTATGGCACCGATTTTTGATTATAAAGCCTTTGACAGCGAAGGCGTCACCCAAAAGGGCATCATTGAAGCAGAAACTCAAAAAGCCGCTCGCCAGAAACTGAAAAAACAGGGCTGGATGGTCACCGCCATGAACGAAAAAAGCGCTACCCAAAAGCGCTCCTCAAGCGGCGTGCCTTTTTTTGGTAACCGGGTGAGCGGACAAGAAGTGGCGCTCATGACCAGGCAGCTCGCCAGTCTCGTGAAAGCCAACATCCCGCTGGTCGAAGCCCTCAATGCGCTAGTCGATCAAACCGAAGGCGACCGCCTCAAGGTGGTCTTAGCGCAAGTCCGACAAGAGGTGAACGAAGGGGTTAGCTTAGGCAAAGCGGTGGCAGCCCACCCCAAGGTCTTTGACACCATTTTCGTCAATATGATTGATGCCGGCGAGACCTCAGGCAATTTAAGCTTAGTGCTCATCCGACTGGCTGATCTCAAGGAAGCGCAAATGCGACTGCGCGGCAAGATCACCAGCGCCATGACCTACCCGGTGCTGATGATGGTGGTGGCAGGATCGCTGATGCTGGCGATTTTTACCTTTGTGATCCCAAAACTTGCCAAGATCTTTGAATCCATGAACAAGCCCGTCCCGTGGATGACGCAACTCCTACTGAACATTAGCGAAGTGGTGGTGGGAGGATGGTACCTATTTTTAGGATTTGGTGTTATAGTGTTTATTGCGATCCGCAGGCGGATTCAAACCCCGCGCGGGCATGCCCAGTGGGATGCCTTACAGCTGCGACTCCCGCTGCTGGGAGATCTGATTCGCATGGTGGCTGTGACCCGTTTTGCCACCACCATGTCCACCCTGCTGGGCAGCGGGGTGCCGATTTTAGTGAGCATGAGGATTGCAAAAAACTTAGTCAATAACATTCCCATTGCCAACGCCATCCAGAATGCCCATGAAAACATCACCGAGGGGCAATCAATTGCCGAGCCGCTCAAGCGCAGCGGAGAATTTCCACCGATGATGATTCACATGATTGCCATTGGCGAGAAAACAGGAGAGTTACCGGAAATGCTGCAAAGTGTCGCTAACACCTACGAGGAGCAAATTAATCAAAAAATTACCGCCATGACCAGTCTGCTGGAGCCCTTGATGATTGTCGGTATGGGAGGCGCCATCGGCTTTATCGTCTTGGCGGTGTTCATGCCGCTGATGGAGATGATGAATATCAATCAAAAATGAGCCCCTACGCCTCAAACGCCTCACGCGCACCCGCTGCTACGCTCACTGAGAGAAAAAAATTACACCGAAAACGAGAAAGAAACACACGCAAACACCTATGATGAACACTACTACTACTCCCTCTCTAAGCCTTGCACTCAAGACTGGCCGCCACGCAAAACGCCGCCAGACTTCCTCCCAGACTTCCTCAAGGTCCGCCGCAGGCTTCACCTTGATGGAAATGATGATCGTGATTGCCATTATCGCGCTGATTGGCGGGATTGTGGGCTCCAATATCATGAAAAAGTTTGAAGAATCGAAAGTTCAAGCCGCCCGCGTGCAGATCAAGCAGCTCGGCGTAGTGCTCGATGACTTTCGTCGGGTCTGTGGTTTTTACCCCAGCACCGATCAAGGGTTAGAAGCGCTCGTCAAACCCCCCACTGGCGGCCGGGTCTGTAAAAACTATGATCCGGAAGGGTTTATCCGCAAAATCCCGCAAGATCCTTGGCAAAATGATTACCTCTACGAGTCAACTCAGCCGACCCGCTACCTGATCACCTCGATGGGTCCTGACCAAACGGCGGACAGTGCGAAGAAGATCACTTCTGATAATCTTGACTAATTCGCTTGAGAAAATCGCGTGGCTTCACACTGATTGAGCTGATGGTGGTTTTAAGCATCATCGGGATGATGATGGGAGTAATGCTGCCCTCACTTTCTAGCTATTTTCAAGTCTCACTCAATGCGGCCACGCGTGATATTGCCACCCAGGTGAAAGCGGCTTACAGTGCTTCGGTGATCACCGGGAAAATTTATCGCTTGGTTTATGACTTAAACGAGCAAACCTATTGGATTGAGTCGGGTCCTGATACGCTGGAGTTAGAAAGCGTACAAAGCCTGGAAAAACAAGCTCGCAAGCGCAAGGTGGGGTCCTCGTCAAGAGCATCGCCCTCGCCCACTGCTGCCACCGCTGCGGTCGCTTTTCAGATGGACACCTCGATTTGTCGCAAGAAAATCAGTTTACCGCGGGGCGTGGTCTATGAGGATATTTTAACGGAAGTCAGCAAAGACCCGCTGGTCGTTGGACTGGCCTACAGTCATTTTTTCCCGCACGGCTTAACGGAGCAGACCATTGTGCACTTAAAAGATCAATCCCGTCACCAGACCTCCTTGGTGATCACCCCGCTCGTGGGGGATACCGACGTTTATGACCGCTATGTCACGCCTAAAGAAATTTTCTAAGACGTCGTCTGTGCACTCTGCGGGCTTCACCTTGCTCGAGGTGATCATTGCGATGACCATCATGGTGATTGCGTTTTCTGCGATCCTGGCCATCGAGGCCGATAGCATTCGCGCCTCAGCGCGCGCCAAACAGATGAACATGATTGCCATGCTCGCGCGCAACTTGATGGTCAAAACCGAGCTGTTAATTGAAGGCAAGGCCTTCCGCGAGGTGCGACCCAAAGACGAAGGCCAGTTTGAGGCGCCTTATGAGGATTATCGTTGGCGCACGGAAGTCAAAGAGATCCAGTTTCCTAATTTCGCCGCGATGATGCCAGCCAGTGGTGCTAGTAGCAGTAACAGCAGCCAAAGTGCTGGCATGAGCTTAATTTTTGGCAAAGCGCAAGACTTCTTCTCCAAAGCCGTGCGCCGGGTGCTCGTCACGGTGGTGTGGATGAACGGTAAGAAGGAGCAAACTTTTTCGCTCTCAACTTTTTGGGTCGACTTGAGCTATGAATTACAAATCCCGTGAATCGTCCCAAGACCAGAAGCAGGATAGGCGCCGGCGCTGGGCTTATCGCCAGCGCGTGTGGCCTGTGGGATTTACCCTCCTTGAGGTGGTAGTCGCGCTTGCCATCCTGGTGGGGATTGCTTTTGCCATCTTCCAAGCCACCCAGCAGACCTTTCGCTTACGGGAGATCTTGTCGACCGAAGGGGATTTTTACAGCCGCGTCAGGCTGGCAAGCACCCTCTTGTGGCAAGACTTAAGCCTGATCTACTCACCACAAATCGCGAGCCGCTATCCCAAACCCTCACCCGACGTTCCGCCCACCTCGCTTGCAGACCAGGTCTTTTTTGCTTCCACCGCTAATTTATCGCAAACCTTCACCTTCTGGGCGCCTGCCATTAAGCGCAGCGGCCTGCGTCCCTCACGCTTTATCGGCTCGGACACGCAAATGAGCTTTATTGCCTTATCGCACATTCGCATGTATCGAGAGACGGCGGAGTCGGAATTTGCGAAAATCACCTACAGCTTGGTGCCTGACGATAAACCCTCTGAAACCAAAGGCGGCAATGCGGCGCTGAGTATCGCCACACCCTCATCGGGCCTCACTCTCGTGAAGACCTCCAGTAGCAATGCCTTTGCAGTGGAAGAAAACAATGATCCCTTTTTAAAAAGCTATCGCTTGTTATCGGGGATTAAAACCTTTCACCTAAAATACTACCAGCGCGACGGCTTGACCTGGAAAATTACCTCCAACTGGGATAGCGACCGCGACGGCACCCGCAACCAGATTCCCGACGCCATTGAATTAGTGATGGATGTGATCGGACCGAAGAACCAACTCTTTGAAGGTCGATATCAGTTTCGGCCGGAAATCCCTTATTATGGCTTACCTACCACCTTTTAAGCAAAAAAAAGACCACCACCATCCCCACCCACAAGCAGGTGGCGATACCGCAGGTTCTGGTCACCAAAACCGCGGTATCGCCCTCTTCATGGTGCTTTCTTCCGTCGCCTTACTCTCGATGCTAGTGACGGATTTCGTCTACATTGCGCAAGTCAGCCAGCTGGGCGCTTACGGCTCCTTAGATCAAGTGAAAGCTCACTATTACGCCAAAAGCGGCGTCAAATTGGCGCTCATTCGCCTGAAACTCTACCAGCAGCTACAAATCAACCTGAAAAAATTAGGCGGCCCGCTGACGAAATCACTGGGCATTGACCCGAATGCCATTGAAATGATTTGGAATTTCCCGCTTGACCTGCCCTACCCCACCCATTTTGCAGGCAGTTCGCCTGAGCCGGGGCTAGTGGCAGCCGATCAGCTGCAAAGCGATTGTGGCTTTGAAGACCCCCTCCATATTGCGATCACCTCGGAATCAAACAAGTTCAACCTTAACCAACTGCTGCCCGATTATCAGGCCTCACCGCAGCCCGATTCAAGCTCTAGGGTATCCGACCTAGGCTTTAACACACCTCCTCCTCCACCGCCGCCGCCGCCACCACCGCCTAGCCCTGCGCCGAGTTTTGATGCCGCTGCCGCTCGTGGTAACCTCAAAGACTTTCTGGATCAAGTCCTCCGGGAAAAAAGTCAAGACGACCTGGAGTTTGCAGACACCTACCGCGGCTTGCGCACCGACGAGTTGATCGATGCCATCGCCGGGTGGTCGGATTTCAATTATCAGCGCTTCACCGGCACCACCTTAGACCCGCTCCCGATGAAAAAGGCTCCTTTTTATTCCGTCTCCGAACTCCACCTGCTGCCTTTCATGGACGACGAGCTTTACAAGCTGTTTGCACCGCTCTTTAGCGCAGCCCCCCCGGTCGGCCTTAATATCAATGCCATCACCACCACCGCCTTGCTCGCCCTCTTGCCGCTCATCACCCCGACGGAAGCAGCAGCCCTGATCACCTACCGCGATGACCCGGAAATTCCTCATCCTTTTAGCGCAGTGAGCCAATTTTCCGACTATTTATTTCAACATACCGGAGCTTACGCGGGGAGTAAGGCGATCGCTGATTTAAAGTCAACTTTAGCAAAAAATAATATAGTATTAATGGTAGGGGAGGTGAGCTTTAAAATTTCCTCCCAAGCACAAGTCAATCAATCACGCAGGACCTTTGAGGTGTGGGTGACGCTTGAGGATCCCACCACTCAAAAAAACGGGAACCAGAACGAAAATAGCTTAACGCCGCTAGCAGGAGGACCGTCACCTTCCCCGACTGGCAATTTGCGGATTCATTTTATGAAGATTTTTTAGGAAAAAATTACCTACATGCGAATTTTAGCTCTTGACATCGGCTCTACAGCCTTTAAAGCCCTCGAACTGGAAAGCGCCTTTGGGCGTTACGAGGTCTACGATCACCATGAGTGGCTGCTGGAGCCAGAAACCCAACTAGCCCAGCTGACCCAGCAATTCTTAAGCTCGCGGCAAAAAAAGCCTGACCGTTTGATCGTCAGCCTGCCGACCCAGCAAACCACCTTTCGTCAGCTGCAGATCCCGACGCGCGATAAAAAGGCGATCACTTCGAGCTTGCAGTTTGAGCTGGACGACGAGCTACCGTTTCCGCTCAGTGAGGCGGCCTTTGAGATGGCGATTCTCAGCCAGGAAAAAAATCGCACCAGCTTGCATGCCGCAGTCAGCTTAAAGAAACACTTAGCCAAGCACTTACTGCACTTAAATGAGTTAGGAATTGAGCCTGACGTGGTGACCACCGAGGCCTGGGCCTTTCGCACGCTGTGCAATCGTCTGATTCCTCAAGAAGCGCAATCGGCCCCGCACCTGCTGATCCACATGGGTGCACGCCGTACGCTTTTTTACGTGCACTGGCAAGGAGCCCCCCTGATCATGCGGGAAGCCCACTGGGGCGGGGAAACTATCACGGAAACGCTTGCCACCCAGCGTAAGCTGACGCTTGCGGTGGCTGAAGCACAAAAAAAAGACCAAGGCTTACTCACGCCGCTACCTGATCCGGAACTTTTAAGTAGTTTACAGTTCTTGATCAATGAAATCTTAAAGCTCAACTTGATTAGCAAAACGCTGACCTTGCAGTCGCTCAAGCTGATTTCGCTGTCAGGCGGCAGCTCGCTCTTACCCGGGCTGGGCGAATGGATTGAAAGGCGACTCCGGATCCCCACCCAGCCCTTACTGGCGCTCAGTCGCACCGCGCAATCGGGCGTGTCGTATTCGGAAACCACCGATGCCAGCTTAAGCCTGGCCATGGGCTTGGCACTCTCCTGGGTAGGCGCCGAGCGTCATTTGTGCATTAATTTTCGGAGAGGCGACTTTGCCAAAGCCCGGGAAGCCAGTCGCTTCTCGCTTAAAGAGCTGAAAGCGCCCTTGCGCACGGCAGGCGCCTTGTTCTTGCTGTTTCTCTCCAGCATGCTGATTGAAAGCTTTTTTTACCAAGCACGCTTAAACGAGGTGCAAAAGAAACTCAAGCCTGCCACCAAAAACTTCTTTGGTGATCTCTCCAACAGCGCTTTGAACAATTACACGCTTAACCCGGCCAGCCTGAAAAAAGCCGTCGAACTCAAACTGGCAGCCGCACGTGAGCTAAAAAAACTCACCACCTCGGCTGCCAACTCACCACTGCATTTTTTGCGGATCCTCTCAAGCACCCTGCCGAAGGATTTAGTGCTAGAGCTGGAACTCTTTCAAGTCGGAACCCCGGTGGGCGAACGCTTTGATCCTGAGCAGACCCAAGAAGGCCTGCTGACGTTCGCGCTCAATGATGCCCCGCAAGTGGCAAGGCTCGCCAAGCTCATCGAGCAAGAGATCCCGGAGCTCAATCCCAAGCCTGCTGAAGAGATTAACCCTCCGCAGGGCGAGAAAAAATGGAAAAGCACCTTTTCCGGAAAAATTGCGAGTCTCGTTTATGGCAAATAATCGCATCCCACCCGCAAACGAGAGCGACGCAACCTTGTCGCGCTGGGCACAAACTCAAGCCAAACTGCTCGACTGGTTGCAAGAACAAGTTTGGTTTCAAGAGCTGAAAACCCAGTGGGATGAGTGGGACCCGCAAAACAAACGCAGCTTCTTGTGGATCGCCTCACTCGTATTGCTGCTCTTGTGCTTGACTGTCTTACTAAAAATCAGCTGGAGCGTGCAGCGGGCCAAGCGGGAATTTCAGGAAAAACGGGAACTGCTCACCTTACTGCAAGATGCCCAAGAGGAGATTCGTGATGCAACAGGAAGCACGCCGCATGCCCCAGACTTGGGCAGCGCCAAAGACAACGAGGGCAACTGGAGCGAGTATCTGCTGGAGTTAGGGCAACCGCTGCAACTCACCCCCACCGATCATCTCACCGTTACGCCCAACCTCGAGGCGAAGCTGACCCCCGCTGACAGCGACCAGTACAAGGAAAGGCTCTACGACTTGCAGCTCACCCACGTCACTTTGAAGCAAATCACCAAGTACGCCCTCCAGCTGGAAACCGGTAGGCGCATTGTCAAGATCAGAAACTTGCAAGTGGAGACCCAAAGCGATGCCCACGGCTACCTCAATGCCAAAATCGCCCTCTCGGTGTTCACCCTACTCGCTGCAAACCCTTGAAAGGCAAGACGGAGAAAAACTGCGCCATGAAGCTCAACCCAAACCCACGCCTGCCCGCAATGCTCTCCTTCCAAGCCCTCCCAAGTCGAACCCAAAAGTGGCTCAAAACGGCGGCCTGGGCCAGTTACGCGGTATTGGTGTTTTTAGTCGCTTTACGCTGGCAAATTCCTCACACCCACCTGGAAACGATCCTCAGCAAACAGCTCCACGCCCAACTCAACCAGGCTGGCATTGGCTTAAAAAGCGACCCTCCCCGCTTACGGTTTTTTCCCCAAATCCAATACCGTATCCCACAGCCCGTGTTTCGTAGCCAAGGCAAACAACTCGCCCTTGAAAGCCTGACGGTCACTCCCTCGCTTTGGCGCCTGCTGCTGGGAGGCTCACTTGCCGTGTCTTTTCAAGCCACGCATCAATCTACTACTCCGGCCACTCCACCGGCTCTAGCAGTAGCAGCAACGTCGATGTCGTCGGCGTCACCTGCTGCCGCGTCACCTCCTGCTACTGCAAGCCCGCAGGCGACCACTGCCTCTACCAAGATTTCTACCGCTTCTACCCCATTGCCGACGACACCGCCTTTGCTCAAGCTTGCGCCTGGCCGTTTAAGTGGCTGGCTGAGTGCGAGCAAAAGCGAAAGCAGGGTGTCGCTCAGCCTTGAGCAGTGGGATCTGGCGCAAGCGGATGTTTTCAATTTTTTCCTAAACGTCAAAGCCGCAGGAGTCTTACAAGGTCAACTGTCCTGGCAAGGCAACCCCCAAGACTTGTCGCACGCGGCAGCAAGCCTGAACTGCAAAATCAGCGGGCTTGGTCTTGGCGCACAAACGCTTGCAGGCTTTCAAGTTCCGCGCCTCAGCTTTGGCGATGGACAGCTGGAGCTGGAACTGAAGGCAGGAAAAGCCCTACTCAAAAGCGCAAGGCTTGGCATAAACAGTGTGACCAGTGACCTAGATGGCACCCTGACTGGCGAGCTGAGCTTGAATAAGAACGTTAATCTCTCCAGCCTAGATCTTAAGACCAAATTTAATTTATCAAAAAACCTCCTCACCGCCGTCCCGCTGCTTGAAGCACTGTTGCAAAACGGAAAAAGCGCAAGCGGCGGCGAGTACGCTTTTGCACTGACAGGCACGCTTGCAGCCCCGCTGTTTGCGCCACTCAAGCAGTAAAGCCCACCATGATGAAACCCTCACCCCCCTCACGACTCACTGCTTGGCTGGAAATGGACATCGCTCAGGACTTTGATCCCATCCTTGCTCAGGTTTTTCACGCACTGACGCAGGGAAGCGACGCCTTTGCGGTGCCTGCGCCCTTAAAAGACGCCATGCTTTATAGCCTGCTTGCGCCTGGCAAAAGGATCCGCCCAAAACTAACCCTGCTCATCGGGCAGGCCTTAGGCTTACAGCCCACCCAAGTGCTGCCTGCTGCCCTGGCGCTAGAAATCTTCCACTGCTTCACGCTGATTCATGATGATTTACCGTGCATGGATGACGATGACTGGCGTCGTGGCCAGCCGTCAAATCATAAGCAATTCGGGGAAGCACTCGCCCTCCTTGCCGGTGATTCGCTGCTGGTGATGGCAGCGGAAGTTTTCTTCTCCCCCCTACTCCAACAACCACACCCGACGAACGCTCTACCCGTGCCGCCTGAACGCCTGATTCGGTCGTTTCAGTGCTTTTGCCGCGCAGCCGGAGCAGCAGGCGTGATGGGTGGCCAGGCCCTGGAATTAGCGCTGACTCGACCTCTCACCCCAAGCCAGCTCAGCCTGGTGCATCGCAAAAAAACCGGACTGCTGTTTGAGCTGTGCGCGCAGTTGCCTTGCGAACTGGCAGAGGCGCAAAGCGCCGACAGGCGCGAGCTGCAGATTTTTACCGAATCCTTAGGCCGGGCCTTTCAACTAATAGACGACCTGGAAGACCACGGCGCTTCACCAGGAGGAGCCCATGCGCTGGACGTCTACACGAAGCCCCGGGCCGTGGCCCAAGCCGCCAAGGACGAACTCACCCAAGCCCGTCTGGCCCTGAGTCGCTTTGCCCCGAATGCTCATCCTACCAGCACTACCGCGCGTCATCAGACCCCAAACCATCAGACCCCAGACGACCAGGCGCTGAGCTTGCGCAGCCAAGCCGTGTTACGCCTGCAAGCACTCTTAGAGGATTTTTTTCACATCACCGAAGGCTACCTCACACCAACCCCGCCCGCAGGAGGCCCGCAATCATGAAAGCCCCTCACTGGCTTTGGATCACCGACCCTTGGGACACGCTCGATCAACCCAACGACACGACCTTACGCCTGATGACAGAAGCACTCAAACTCGGCATCCCTCAAAGCCTCGCGCCCGTAACCCAGATTCAAACTCCGCAGATCACAGCGGCAGCAGGCAACACCCTCACCCAAAGTTGCCTACACGCCCGGCCCCTGCTTGAAAAAACCACAACAGGCGAGTTTCGCTTTGGCGCCGCCCGACCCTGCCCGCTCACTGACTTCTCGCAGATCCATTATCGTCCCGATCCACCCGTCGACTTGCATTACTTGCAACCCCTGCTGCTGCTTGCCACTGGCAGCAAGAAGCCGCTGCCGCTCATCAACCCGCTGGCAGTTTTAACCGGGCGTTTAGAAAAAACCGAGGCCTTTTATTTTCCAACACTCTTACCCCCAAGCCTGGCTGCCATGCATTGGCCAAGCCTACTACAGTTTGGTCAAACGCATCAAACCACGGTCTTAAAACCACTGCACGAAGCGCAAAGCAAAGGGGTGGAGCGGCTCGAGTGGCGAACCCCACAGCAGATCCAAGCAGCAAAAAAAGCGATTGCCAGGCTCAGTCAAAACTTTCAGACCCCAGTCTTGCTGCAAAAATTCCTGCCCGGCATCAAAGACGGCGAGACCAGGCTCTGGTTTGCAGGCGGGAAATTCCTAGCCGCCTGCAAGAAACTCCCGCTGGAAAATGATTTCCGGGTCAATCTGGATCAAGGGAGCCTCCTCGAAAAGCACACGCTCAGCCTGACGGAAAAAAAACGCATCATCCCAAGCCTGGAGCGGCATTTACAGCGCCATGGGATTTCGCTTGCGGCAGTGGATTTGATTGAAGAGAAAATTACCGACTTTAATTTCACGAGCCCGGGGCTCATTCCTCAGATGGAAGCGCTGCTTGCAGAGAATCTGGCAAAAATCATCGTCAAGCGCCTGCTAAAAAAAAAAGCGGTCTGACTCTTTGACGGAGGAGCAGTGACCTGTCGCTGTCGCACAAAGCAAAAAGGCGGAGCGGTTCGAGCGTGGCAAACCCCACAGCAGATCCAAGCTGTAAAAGCGACGACTGCAAGGCTCAGCCAAAACCTGCAACCCTCGGTCTTGCTGCAAAGAGTGTCACTCTGCAACACAGAAGGTGCGAGAAGATTTGCGAGGTCCGGTTGTAGCCTCCCACTCAGTCAACCCCGAGCCGCCTGCAACAAACTCCCCACTGAAAAACGCATCCCGGGCCAAGCTTGCCAAAAAAGCCCAGCCGCACAGAGCAAACCCTTCTCCTGAATGATAAAAATTTTCTGTTCGTTCTCAAGTGACAGTTGCTGCGCCATGATCGTTGGCGGGTGGCGGTTGTTTCCGCTGGAAGAGAAAATGAGGGACGGTCATTGTGCTCTCCTGATGTCGGTGGCCAACTCCTAAGAGAGAAGCGCTGCTTGCAAAAAAGTATCGTCAAGCCCCAGATGAAAAGAAAAAAAAGCCAAAGGCTAATTTCTGTTGCTTTAAAAGAGACTAAAAAAGACACACCGCTCTCTCAGAGATTTTTTTATCTAAAGCCTTGAAAAAACAATAAAAATAGTAAACCGCTCAATTATTTCGCTCATCTTTCCGAAAGGTTCAGTATCAATCGTTTCTCTTCAAAGGAAAGGCTGCGTTAACCAATGACGACCCAAACTAACCTGAAAATTTTTAGGAGCCCTAAAAAAATCATCTCCTACCTACTGTTTCTTTTGCTCGCCTCGCCCATCTCGGGCTGCGGCAAAGGTGCATCCACTCCTAACAGTAGCTCGATTGCTAACAGTAGCTCGATTGCTAATGGAAGTTATACGCTCACCTTGAGCTGCTCAACAGGAACTCCCTCAGCTAACGCTGCTGCTGCTTCAGGATCTAGTGTTACTGTCTCAGGAAGCACAGTAGTTTTTCAACTTTCACCAGGTTTGTTTCCTACTGGATGCAGCGCCAATGATACCTGGTCTATTACTTATGGATCGCAAAACACCTTTACTCGAAACTCTCAAATACTGAACTGTTCTAGTGGCTGCCCAAGTGAATTGGGGTGCGGCACATTAACCAGTAATCCTGTTGTGTTTACGTTTTCTCAAAGCAGCAACAAAGTAGAGCTCACCTCTACCACCGAGCAAGGTGGCTGCAATGACCCCACTGCAGCCTTGATCTATGATCTTACGCAAGTACAGTAGCCTCATCGCGCCTTTGCAAAAAGTACTGAGGCCTCAGGGCTTCTCATTCTTGAAACAAGCCAGTGAGGAGGGCCAACGCTCCCCGCACTGGCTGTTTTAAGGGAAAAATTGCTGCGCTAAGCGAATGTGCTCTTGCTCCTCAAAAGCAATCAACCCAAACAACTCGGCGCTCACCGGATCTTGCGTCTTCAACTCAGCACAAAAGCGCTCACCGGCCTTTTGACCGCGACTTTCAGAAGAGGCCATAAAGCGGGCAAATTCGCCACCACTTTGGCAGCCCTGAAACGAGCGCCACAAACGATCCGATACCGGCCGCTCCGCCACCTCAAGCGACAGCTGCTGCAGACGCTCCAGCAACCAGCTCAAATGCTTGGCTTCCTCAGCTGCAAGCTTGCGCCAAGCGACTTGTAACTCACTCCCCTCGGCTGCCCAGCGCGTGGCTGCCCACAAGAAAGCTTCGCGCGCTTGAATTTCTGCAAAAGCAGCGGCGCGTAGGCGATCTCCGACCCCTGCAAGCGTTTTCAAGGAGCGCGGTGCGAGTAACTGACTCTCTTCGCTCACCACCCGAAACGGTGCCCAGTCTTTCAAGGCTTCTTCTCCCACCGCTTTCATTGCGTTTTCTTCAACCGAGTCGCAGGCAAGCGGGAGGCTTGCCGTTTTGCTCCGGCTGTTTTCCCGGCGGCAGGCTTTGGGTCGGCTTTTTGACGCCCCCTGTTCACGATCCACTGAAAATCAGCCGCGTCAAGCGGCATCACCGATAGGCGCGACTGCCGAATGAGCAGCAACTGCTGCAACTGCGGCTCGCTTTTCAGCTCCGCCAGACTCACCGCCCGCACTAAGGGCTCGTGCGGCTGCAAATCGACTTGCACCCACTCACCCGGCTTTTGCGGATCAGGATCGGGGTAGGCTGCGCGAGTCACAACCGCTATGCCTACTACGGCTCTTTCGCCGCCACTGTGATAGATCAAGACCTGATCGCCGACAGCCACCTGCTTTAAAAAGTTTCGCGCCTGGAAATTGCGCACCCCGTTCCAGCCTGTGCGCTGATCCTGCAATAGTTGAGCAAAAGAGTATTTCTCTGGCTCTGTTTTAAATAGCCACACCATCTTGGCTTCATCCCATTTTCTTGGTAGTTTGGCAAGATGCAGGCTTCAAATCCCTCAGCTTTGCCAGCCGAAAGCCTCCACTCCCCGATTGAGAGTCCCCCAGGAACTCAAAACCCCGGGACGCCGCGCTTCAACTGGCGCTTTTTAGAGTACGAGTCGTTGCCTGACGCTTCTGCTGAGCGCGCTTTAGTGAGGGAAAAAACCGCACGTTTTAAAGCCGAACTCAGCCAGGAGCTGAGCCCTGACGCTGCTTTGCGCTCCTCGTCGCTCTTGTTTAGCACCACGCACTCTTCCTGGAGTCAGCCTGCTTGCCTCCTGGTCGTCGCAGTCGCCTCCTCTTCCCCGTCCCCCCCCTCCGCTGCCTGGCACCTGCCGCTGGGAGTCGACCTAGAGGACCACCGTAGAGCCGTGTCACAACCGATTTATCAGCGGATCACCGCGCCTGAGGAGCGGGAGCTTGGCGCAAGCCCGCTTGAGATGTGGGTCCTGAAGGAAGCGGCCTTCAAGGCCAACCGCGACAACCCAGGTACAGTCATGAAACACTACGCGCTTCACACCTGGGACCGCGCGCTCAAACAAGGCACCCTCGTGCTCAAGACGCCGCGCAAGACAGGGTGGCAGTCCTTTGACGTCCAACTGGTCGCCCACCCCCGGTGGCTCATTGCGCTTGCCATCACTGCCTCAACAAAAAAACCTGAAGACCTCCTCCATCCACAGCCCACTAAGCTTTTGGAGCGTGCAGCAGCGTCCCTGCGGGGGCTTTGGGTGCAGCCATCCCACGGCGGCGCATCCCTAGAGCGACACCAGCAAGCAGATGGCCGGGAAGGGAGCTGGAGTAACGTGGAGTTGCCTAGTTTGGAGCGCAGGACGGCTGATTGACGCCTAGCGTCTCGAGGGGCGTGGAGTTTCCTTAAACCACCGGAGAACCATCGGACGCAGCATCCGATCAAACCTCCGCTGCGGCCTCCGATTCACGATCTCTTAAAAGCTTAATAGCTGAACCACCGGCTGCACATACAAAGGATGCTGCCTCAGGCTGAAGGAATTACTCTGCTCATTGCCGTTGAAGGTGGCCTCTGCCACTTGCTTGGCACTAAAAGCAAGCCCAGCGTCTTGAGTAGCGAAGCGATCTTTATGACCCTGCTCATGACCCTGCTCATGACCCTGCGCCACCCCTTCAAAAACCTGCTCTTGATCGGCAACCGTTGACGTCCCCTCATCAGGCGACACCCCCGCCCGAACTGGGCCAATTTGACCAATCCTGAGATTAGGGTAAAAAGCATCAAAATCATAAACTTGAGACCATAACCGCGGGCCGTGGCAAGCCTGAGCGTAGGGGTCAGAGGTCGCTAGGAACACCTTTGGCGTACTTTTCGTCCTTGCTGATCTCTCGGTCTGGCGCACTTTTGTGGACCGCTTGCCTGGCGGCACGTCAATGGTGCTGCCCCCAGACGGTAGCTGCTGCTTGATCCCTAAAAACTGAGAAAACTCGGGATCCGCCATCGCAAGCCCCCGCGCGCCTTCGGCCCCGCATCGGCCGCTCCATAAGCCCCAAGGAGCAAGCGTGGCACCGGCAGGAGAGGCCCCAAATTTTTGAGACCATTCGTGCTGCGACCTGAGCACAAAGTGCTGTGGACTTAAAGAACGCTGCTGCCTTGATAAATCCTCGCCGCCGTTCTGACTCCAAGCCAGCCTACTACCGTCGCATAGTATCAAAAAGACCAGTAATCCAAGACTGCCTAGCACCTGAAGCACCCTGAACAACCACCCCCCAGAGGAGGTGGTGAAAAAAACTGCAAGTCTTCCAAGGACGGCAGTTGCGGTCTTTTCACGGTTTGGGCTACGGTTTGGGTGATGTTTTTTTTGCTCTGCCTTGCGGCTGCCCCTCCTTGCTTCCAAGCGCTCAGCTTCAGCAATTTCAAACGGCAAAGAGTATTCACTAATATTTTTTTGGTTCATAAAAATTATTCCGCAGGGTTTTCTCTTGCGCGCTTTGCTCTAAACCACAGGAGATAAAGATCAATTTAAGCTCGCTTCACTCAGAGCGTAGTCGACTCTTCTTATAATAAAGTACGCACACACCAGAATCGAGTTGTGTCCCCAACGACCTAGGTCTTGAGACGCCTCACGCCAGGAGTGTAATTACAGCGAATTGTTTTGGGGGAAAAAGAAAAATTAGGACACCTGGGTCACTCGCGCGCAAAGCAGCACTGGAACAATGAGGGAGCAATGGGAATGCAATCGGAACTTTACTCTTAATGACTGAGACTTTAGTGCACTACGCTCTAAGGCGCTAAAAAGAATAAAGAAAAGAAAAGGAGAGGAGAGGGGAGGAGAGGGGAGGCAAAAGAAAGAAAGAAAGAACAAACCTCCGGACAAGCGCGCAAGCCAGCAGCTTGTTGAGCTTGTACATCTTCCCACCCGTGAATTTTCTAATTACTGATAGCAGGCACAATCAAAGGACAACTGCTGGTATCCAGGGGCTGCGGCAAATTACCCGATGGCTGACTGAGCACCCCTTGAAACTGCGCGCCCGGACTATTACCAATATTCAGTGAGCAGCGAAATACCCGCTGCGCGGGTGAAGTGATCCCCGCGCCTATAGGCAGCAGGGCAAGCTGCGCCATCAATTGCCCGGTACACTCGCCCATGGCCAGCTGCGAGTGACTATCAAGGTGCACGTTCTCACCCGACGCAATGGAAACGGTGGCCATGGAATTATCCAGCACCAACACCACCGTGTGGTTGGCAACATCAGCGATTTGTCCGGCATTCAACCCACCATTGGCAAGCCCCTGGACACCGACCGTCGGTCCCACCACAGCTGCAATCTGACCATTGATCACTGCGTTCCAGCAGCCCGTGAGGCTTGGAAACGCCATAGGTTGCAAGGTCTGAATGATGTTCCAGTGAGCTGCCGCAGGGTAATCAGCAGCCAGCTGACTTGCCACCTGGCGCACCACACTTTGTAAATTTTCTTGATAATTGAAAGCAAACACCTGGCAGGCGTCAGATTCCCCTTGATGCCAAACAAAAAACGTATGGGTATAAGGCACACTATACGCCGAAGGGCCTGACTGACTGGCAGGGTAACCGCCTGGCTGCCATTTTTGTAAGGCGGCATTGACGAAACCGGCGCCGTCACTTTTTTGATTGATAAACGAGGCGTTATCAGATGAAAAAATCACCCCACTCCAGGCATTGCAACAAGCATTACCAGAACAGGCCTGACAGCCGTAGCTGGTGTCATAACTCTTTAAAAAAGCCTGCATCAATTGCCCCGAATCAGGCAGTTTAAAGATCGTCGTTGTTTGCACGGCAAGCGGCGGCACGGCACTGGCTTGGTTATTAGCAACCAGCGATCCGACGATGCCGATTTCTGCGCCAAAGGTGCCACTGCTTCCGCCATTGATCCCGAAATAGGGCAACAGCAACTGCGCCGATCCATTCCCCGTACCTTGCGGGCTGCCAGGCGGGCTCGTCCCCGGAAAACCGTCAGCGAAAAAGTAATTCAGACGCATGGCTGACGCCGAATAGTTTTGATAGCGACTCCAATTGGACCAAGAAGGGGCGGGGTTACTGTAGGGCCCAGGCACAGCGACTCCTGAAGAATTTAACACCACGGTGGCAAGATTCGCTAACTGCCCATTCGTATACTGCGACCCTGAACCAGCGGAATTAGACTGCCCCGACATGAAGACAAAAAAGGACCCCTGCTGGGAAGACGGGGCGACGGACGTCATTGTCCCTGCAGCGCTAGCCCCACCATTATTGCCACTGGGGGGAGCGGGGGGGGGAGCGGTCGTCATCGAAACCCCCGAACCTCCACTGGCTGGGGTGGTGGTGCCCGTCGTGCTGGCCCCTGGAGTCCCTGTCGTCGTTGTCGTGCCCCCACCCGTGCCGCCTGTCGTACCTGGGCCAGGCGCAGGGGGAGGCGGTAGCAGCGTCGAGCCATTCCCCGAGGCCAGCCCGGAAGGCAAGCTCGTGGGCCCCGCTTGACTGATCTGCGGTAGCGGGATCTGGAGATTCGGCAGGCTACGAAAAGAAAAGCGCTGCACGCAGCCTGCTATTCCGCTCATCAAAAACAAAATGAGATTGAAAGTTATTTTTTTACTAAGCTTTTTTTGCATTTTTTTGTCAGACTTTCTCTAGCAATGGGGCTTAATCAGTCTTTTCAGCGTACCAAAGAATAAAAAAAGTCTCCTAGAAAAAAGCACTCTTTGAAGAAGAAAAAGCGAAGGCAGGTCTCCGTCAGACAGCCGCTGTTTTCCACACGGAAAGCAGCCATAAGAAAAAAGTCAACCCTGCGGCAAGCCCATAGGGGAGGCTTGGCGCGTAATCAAAGCTGAGTAATCCTAAGAAAGGACCGATACAGCGTGCCAGACTGGAGAGCGCTTGCGACATCCCCAAGGTACTGCCTTGCTCGTTGCTTGCTGCGCTTCGCGAAATCAAGGCCGCAAGCGCCGGGTTCACGAGCCCCGTTCCTAACGACAAGGGCAAGACGATCAAAAAATAACTTTCATAGCTCGGCAAGTAGGGCATCACACTTAAGGTCACGGTGTTCAGCAAAAGACCCACCATCAGTAGGCGCACTTCACCCCACCGAGGCACCCATTTACGAATTAGCCAACCTTGAACCAGCGCACCCACCAGCCCGGAAGCCATCAGCACGAGCCCAGTCTTGAGGCCCGCTTGCGCAGTGGCAAAGTGAAACTTGCTTTGAAACAGTAAGGAAAAAGTCGACTCCAGCATGGTAAACGCCAACGTCACGCCAAAGAACACCAGGTAATAAAACGTGACGTCCCCCTGTTGATGCCGCAACGCAAAAATGTGCTTCACGTTCTCCCACGGCGACCAAGCCACCGTAGGTTTCCCGGCTTGCGGCGCCTGAGGAAGCGCGTCCTGAGAAGGAGAAGGAGAAGGAGAAGGA
>JAYTHP010000209.1:0-9306 GCA_043732485.1 Oligoflexia bacterium | reverse complement strand
TACCGAAGTGTGCCGATGAACCCGAAAGTCAGTGTTGAAGGGCAGCGAGTGGTAGCAGCTGCTGTGGCCGTTTAAGCAAGAAAAAGAAAAAAGTGATCTTTTTTGGGGAGGCACGGGCGTGGGCTAGTGAGTAACGCGTAAGGCCCGTGGAGCAGGCTTTAACGTGCGGGCTTTAGTGTATGAGCTTTGATGCACGAGCGGTGATGGTTAGGGGATGGTTAAATGACAAGTGCTGAGGGTAACTTTTGATAAGCCCTTTGCGCAAAAAGAAGGGCCCGGACCTTGTGGCTGCAGGAAAGCACGGGTCTGAGTGGTCCGTTGTTGGTGCGTATTGCGGTGGCTCGTTTCCTTGCGTGTTGTCGCAGATGACCCAAGAGCTGCTCCAACCTGCTGATTTCTCCAAAACTCACCGGAGCTGGTCCTTCTTCAAGAATCAAAACCTGCAAAGAAACCTTCAAAGAGATGAAGCGGCGGAGCGCAAACTGGGCGCTCTTGCCGCTTTTTTTTGCCCTCCCGTGCTGCGCTTGCTCTGGTGTTCAGATCATCTCCAGGTCATCTACCAGCGAGCGCCTGCGCTAGGGCGGGAGCTTGGCGATCTCGGACTGCAGGCTAAAGCGAGGATCGAGCTTGGAAATGCCGGGATCAGCCCGGCAGAAAACTTTCATTTCGCAGACGAGGCTGCAAAGCGCCTGAATCGCCAGGATTTACGCTCTCAGGCCGGGGCTGGAGCGCAGCGCCTAAGCCTCAGGTCTCCCAGGCGCTAAAGAAGCGCACAACTGCTGAGGCGTCAATTCTTTGTCGCCTTGGGTGGGTTGTCTTGTTTTTTTAAAAAAGCGTGTCTTAAAAAAAAACGCTCAAAAAAAACGCCCGCAGTTTCAAGCACTGATCAGGGGCCAACGGGCATGCTCAGAGTTTTTGTGAGGGGGGCGATGCTTCGTAAGGGTTGCGGTTTTTTCGGTTTAGTGTCTAGGGACTGTGGGGACCTTAGGCTTTACTTTTCTTGGGTGGGCGGACTTTTTTTGTTTTTGGAATGGAGATAAAATGAGACAATGAAGGAGGGAATAAGATCCCGACTCTCCTCTTTTTCTTTCTCTCTGCTGGTTTTTGGAAGGTTTCGAGGTCCAGTTCGAGTCAAGATAGGCTCGGGGGTGAAGACGCTTTTGAGTGGGTGCTTGGGAGCCTTATTTTCAGGGTGTTGCGGTTCACGACCAGCAGCAACTCACGAAGGGGTGCGGGCGGAGGCTCAAAGAGGGGTTTTGGGGTTTATTTAGGGTTTAAATGATTGAAGGGGATAGCTGTATGATGAAAAAAGTTGCAAGGGTCGGGGAGCTTCAAAGAAAACAGGTCGGGTTAGCTTACTGCTGGAGCGCGGTTGTTTACCTGGGGTTCGGATGGTTTCTATTCCTGCTGCCAGCGGCGTTTGCGGTCGTCAGAGGTCAGGCGGCTCACTCGGTTCCGCTTCAGGCAGTTCATCCCGCCATGGGACGTTTGGAGCCTTACAGCGTGACCGCCGAAAAGACGCACGCGCGGATCGCTAAATTTGCGCAAAGGGATGAAAAAAAGGTGATTGCTTCTGAGGTCCAGGCAAAGTCGTCGGAGCATGTGGCTAAGGCCAAAGAGCTAGAAACGAAAATGCAAAATGCTTCCACCGTAAGTGAGAAAAAAGATCATCTTTATGATCTCAATGAAAACGCGATGAAGCACTCTGAATTAGAGGGGCAAGTGGTCGATAAACTGAGTGAATCCAGGGATATTAGCACCCACAAGACCGGTCCTTATTCTGATCACTGAATCGCTCCGTGGTCAGCTCAGTGAGGAGAAAGAGTGGCTGCTGACCCTGTCTGTGAGCGCTTGCTCCTCTCAAGAGACAAAGCTGTAAGAGCTTGAAATTAAATCTACTTTTTAGGTCTAGGCGAGTGCGCCTGCGTCTCGGGTGCTGCGCTCTCGCCCGTGGTGGCGGGGCGGAGAGGGGTTTTCTCCTTGTGGTCTCCGTGATTTACTCAGGGCCTCAAGAGCGCGGGCAGGAGCATTGTTGGGCGCTGAATTCTTGTTTTCACTCTCTTTAACCCAAGGTCTACCCGACGTTGATTGAACGCCTGGTCAGGCAATCCCGGAGGGCTGAGCCTAGCTGCTGTGCGGTCACGACGAGTGCCATGGCCCTAGGTGAGCTTGTGGGTCGTCGTGGGAGTGGCAGGCGTATTTTTTCATCTTGCCTTTTTGCGAAACATTTGCAATAACTGACTAATGCAAATTATTTGCAATAACCGCCCACCTTTGCTTTAGAATTGAGAGAAATTCGGGAAAAAGAGGTTCTGGGTTGATTTGAGGGAAGAAGGGTTTGATGCCTATGCGTCGTAATTTTCAATTTCACTTTGGGTCTTACATGTCTTGGATACTGCTGAGTGGGATGGTGGGCTGTGCGCCTAGTGAGCCTACTAGCAAGGCGTCCGCCGTGAGCGAACGCAGCGTGCGTGAGGTCAAGGTGCCTGATCAACAAGGGCTTGCTTTGAGTTCGCAAGCCATTTTTCGTGGCCAGGCATTGGATTGGGCGCGAGAAAAAGGGGCAGGTCAGGTGGAGGCTTCGCTTCACTGGATGGTCTCAGGGTCTAGCGACGCAACTTTCCTGGAAGTGAAGCTCTCGTACCCGAAGCATTCTGCCTCAGCGGCGGGCAAAAAATGTGGCTGTGGTCATCATCATGGGTCGGCCAGTCACTCTCCTAAGAAGCCATTATCCATGGTTAAGCTCCCTTTGCTGGAGCTGACCGCCGTCGGTAACGACGAGTATCACCTCGTGAATGGTGATCAAATGGCTAAGCTGGGGGCTTTCACCGTGGCGCAGTTTGAGCTGAAAAAGGGTGTTTCCGACAGCACAGGCGAGCCGTGGATTGAATCATTTAAAATTTTATTCTATCAAGAGGTTGCAGCTCAGGAGGGAGCGGAGAACACGGAACCTTCGACCCGTTTTTTGATTCAGGGAGAAAAGCTAGAGCAGGTCGTCGCTCCCCCACAGACTGATGAGAGGAGTGCCGCAAGCTTGCCGCAAGATGAGGTTGAACCGGCGCACGATCATGACCACGATCATGACCATGATCATGACCACGATCATCATCATCATCAGGTCAAAGCGACCAGTTTTGATTTCAGCGGTGTCAATGCCGAGCGCGAGGCGTTGCCGCTCATGGCGTCCGTGACGCAAGCGGACCACGCATTGATGCAAGAGCAGCTTTTGGATATCAGTGACGAGTCCGCGGGAGTCGTCACGGTTCCCGTCAAGAAGGCCTGCAAAGAGGCCCACTGCAAGAAGACTCACGAAGCTTCTTTATTGCCGACGGGTCCGTTTCGCGATCCTAGCACCTTTAAGAAGAAGTAAAGTAAGGAGCGACTTGCGAGGCGGCGGGCGGGGTGAGGCTCCGGAATGGAGCACGAAAGGAGATAAAGAGGGTTTGCGTGGCGGGTGCGATTTTTGCCTACCAGGCGCGCTGTGTTCTGACGGCTTTTTCTTTTGATTTTCTGTGTGGCGCCCACAAATAGGCAGTGAGATACGATTTTTGGCGGAGTGAGCGCGGTTATCCGTGATTGTTGTTAAAGAATCAAATTTGACACTCTTATGGATTGACAGGTTCTATGAAAACATAAGGTCTATGGCGCTTCATTCCCAAAAACCGAAGTTAAAACTTAACCCTCCCCACAAGCGACTCAAAAGCTGGCTCCAGGGATGGCTTGGGGCTGTGGTGGTTCGCGGTGGAAGTGGTGATGGCAGGCGGCGGTTCACCGTGAGGGCAACGCTTTTCGTGGTCGTCGCCTGGAGTGTGTGTGAGGTGGTGCCTCGTCGCCGTGGCTCCCTCTGGGTGTCGGGGGGTGGTTTGAGTCGTCTTAAGCCTGCCGCTCAGGGCTCCCGTTTAGACGTGACAGAAAGCTCCAAGCCCAGTGGCGCTGCGGTGGGTCACGTTGCCCAAGACAAAGCAGCGCCAGCGGATGCAGTCAGTGGGGCTAGAACTGGCGTTCACAGGGAGCAGTTGACTCCGATGATCTTGAAGGCGGCGTTGTACGCAGCTCCTGAGAGCGGGGATGCTGACAAGCGTGGGCGGTTGGCGCCTGGGCCAGGGTTCGGGGTGGGAGTACGCTTCAGCCAGAAGATGCGGGTGAAGTTGTTTGGCTTTAACTTGCATAAAATCAGTGATTTACAGTTACGCGTGGGGGGCGATAGCCAACACACCCCGCCTCATCTTTTCCATATTCTGGAGGCCAAGGAGCATCAATTGACGGCTCGGCCATTTTTTGCGCCGCTTTTGATGCTGGCGGGGTTGTCGCATGATTTGCTGATTCGCGATGCCAGCGGAAGCACCTCCACGGTGCCGCTTGAAGTGTCTCCGCAGTTTTTTCATGACCTCAGTGTGACCACGCGTGACCCCTCAGGCAATCTCTCGACCTTCAGCACCCATAATGGCGGTTTGGAAGCAAGTGGCGATCTCACGAGCCAGGGTAATTTAGTCTTAGGGCACCAGGCGGCAGCAGCGGGTGGTGGGATCCCCAGCGTTTTTGATTCGCAAGGGGGCAATCTCAGTGCGTCTGGCACCGTTTATGCCAATCATTTGTCAGTGAGCGGCAATATCTCCTCCACCGGCAGCGGTGACATCTCCACGGCAGGCGGTTTGAGTACCGGGCTAGGGATTGTCAGTAACGGACCGATTGCCTATCAAGGGGAGGATCAAAATCAAGTCACCTTAGGGGGTCCTCAGGCTTTGCTGGAGGCGATCGGTATTGCGCCCCAGGTGCAACTGATCTCGCATCTCGCAGGTCAGCCCAGCCGGCTAACGCTGGGGAATCAAGCGGAAGGGTATGCCTTTTCTTTGTCTTATCAAACCACTCAGCAAACGCCTGGTCAGGCAACGCGTCAGGCCAAAAAAGAGTGGCAAGCTGAGCCGGCCTTGAGTTTTTATGCGCACCCCACTGCAGGCGGCAAAAGTGCTCGCGGTCGTGGGGCGGCTGGACGTGACGGGTCGTCGCCGTTGTCATTGTCGTCGTCAGGTGTTTTAGCTCCGATTTTAACCCTGGGGCAATCGGGTCAAGTGACCATTGGTGCGGACGGCAGTGGGGCGAGGTTGGTGGTCAAGGGTCCTATTACCACGGACGCTTGCTTTTACCAAAAAGCCGCAGGGGTGGGTGAGCTTGGCACCCAAATGGGGACTTGTCCCTCCGATGGAAGAATTAAAAAAGAGATTCGTCCCTATGACGTAGGGCTTGAGGTTCTCTTAGGCATTAAGCCTCGCATTTTTAAGTTTAATGGACTTACCGGTGAAAAAGACACGGAATCCGATCAGTTAGGGGTGATTGCCCAGGAACTCCAGCAGGTGGCCCCCGGTCTGGTGTCCGAGCATCACCAGGTGCGCTTACATCCTGAAGACCCGTTCGTGCCCCTGAAGAGCGTTAATTATGGCGCTTTTCTCTTTATTGCCATCCGGGCGATCCAGCAGCTGTATGACAAAGGCGTGCAAGATCAAGCCAAAGTGCAAGCGCAGGTGCAAGCCTTACAAAGCGAAAACCAAGCCCTCAAGCGTTCGCTTGAGGGGATGCGGCGTTACTTGTGCGCAAGCTCTAACGTTGCCGCGCCTGCCTTGCCGCCGCGACCTGAGTTTTGTCAGTCCGCAGAGTGACGCTGCTGTCTGATCCCGTGGGACGTGGGTTTGGGTTGAGGGGGGGGGTGTGAGATGAGGGCTTGCAAATCGAGCAGGGCTCTTTTAAGCTTAAAAAAGGATGGAATCAGTTTATATCTTGAGCAGTTCACGTACGCCACTGGGTCATTTCTTGGGAGGATTATCCTCGTTGTCTGCTCCGACACTTGCAGGCTTTGCCATTCGCTCGGCGCTTGAGAAGGCGCAACTTGCACCAGAATTGATTTCCGAAGTGATTTTAGGACAGGTCTTGACGGCGGGAGTGGGGCAAGCGCCTGCGAGGCAGGCTGCGGCACTCGCCAAGCTTCCCACTCACGTGCCTGCTTTTTCCCTTAATAAGGTTTGCGGCAGCGGCATGAAGGCTGTCATGCTTGCGGCGCAAGCGATTCAAGCGGGCGACGCGGAGATCTGCGTTGCAGGTGGCATGGAGTCGATGAGCCAAGCCCCCTTTTTGTTACCGCAAGCCCGCACCGGGTTGCGTTTGGGTAATCAGCTGCTCGTTGACTCGGCGATGCATGACGGCTTATGGGACGTGAGCACGCAATCAACGATGGGGCAATGCGCTGAGCTTTGCGCCAGGGAAAAGCATTTTTCACGTGAACAACAAGACGAGTTTGCAGCCGAGAGTTTTAAGCGCGCGATTGCCGCGCAAAAGTCAGGCTATTTTCAAGGGGAAATTACCCCGATTGAGCTTGCCGATAAAAAAGGTCAAGTTTTGCGGCGGGTTGAGCACGATGAAGGCCCGCAAAAATTCGATTTTGCCAAGATGACCACCTTGAAGCCTGCTTTTTTGCCCGCAGGAACCATCACGGCTGCCAATGCCTCGTCGTTGAGTGATGGCGCAGCCGTTTTGATCTTAGCGTCTGCGTCAGCCACCCAAGCTTGGGTTAAACGCACCGGCTTGCAGCCGCTTGCCCGGTGGGTGAGCGCCGCAAGTCACGGGTGCGATCCCCAGTGGTTCACCACCGCGCCGATTCAAGCGATGCAAAAAGCCTTAGCGCGAGCTCAGTGGGAGGTCGGTGAGCTGGATTTAGTGGAGGTCAACGAGGCCTTTGCCGTGGTGCCGATGATCGCACGCCAGGTATTAGCCCTACCTGCTGAGAAGCTCAACGTCTGGGGCGGGGCCATTGCGCTCGGTCACCCGCTGGGGGCCAGCGGCGCTCGGATCCTGGTGACCCTGCTTGCGGCACTCAAGCAACGCGGGTTGCGACGGGGGCTGGCCAGTGTTTGTATCGGGGGCGGCGAGGCCACCGCCTCGTGTGTCGAACTTTTAGCCAAGCACCCCTAAGCTAGGCGCGGTCATGCCGGGGCGCGTCTTGGGGAGTGCTTCATCAGACGCTCGGGGAGCCTCTCAGGAGCCTTTCAGGGTTTTTCCGAGTTTTTCGAAGGAAAACTTTTTTTCTTTGAGGATTTTCCCTCCACCCACCGCTGCAGCGATTGATTTGTGGCGACACTTGGTTTACCTTCGCACTTGTCGTTTTTTCATAGAAAAGACAAATTATTCTGGCACTCGAGCACAAGGCCTCAGGGGGTTACCCTCACGCGAGGGTTTTTGGCATCAGACCGACCCGGGGCAGCAGCTTGAACTGCGAGGCTTGGTGATAAGGGTGGGGTTGCGAATGTCGTTGGAAAAGGGTCACTCTTTTTTTTGAATTCTTAAGCGTCGCAGGTAGGATCAGGAGTTTTATGAGATTTTTTACTGTAGTTTCCATGAGTTGCTTACTTTTAGTCAGTCAGGCTGAGGCAGCTTGGGAGTTAAAAACCAGTCTGCCGCTGTGCGCGGGTTTTATTCAGCTCAATAATCTGGCAGCCAACGCCGGACTGGCGTCGTTGATCATTCGTGCGCCTCAGGCTTCCGTAAGTCAGGGGGTGAGTCAGGAGAGGGGGTTGGACAAAGGGCGCCGTCCTTGCGCTGAGCAGGAACCCGGGGAGGAGTTAGGTGACGCAGCGGGGGAGGTTGCTGAGCGGTTTGCGCAGCAGCGATCTTTTCGCATTTTCTTAAAGTTTAAAAACAATGAGGAGTATGTGGCCTTTAAGCAGCTGTTACCCACGAGTGCCGCGTTTTGTTTTTATGATTACTGGTTGGTGCCAGAAAATGTTTTCAAGCTCGTGATTATCGATTTAAGCTCTCTTTTTGCCGATTATAAAACGCAATTGATTGCCTTGCTTAGGGTTTTACATCAAATCGCACCTTTGAGTCCTGAGGTGCAAGCCGGGTTGGCTGGCAGCTTAGGGCTCAGTCAAGACGCGGTTAACTTTGGCACTCAGGATCCACACCTGATACAGTGGCAGGAGCATTTTTCTGACTATTTAGAGTACTTTCATGAAAGCGAAGTTGAGGTTGCAGCCTATATCGAGCGGCTGAGGCAAAAATTAACGGATTCGCGATTGCAAGTGCAGTTCGATTTTGAGGTGGCGCGTCTTTTAGCGACCAGAGGGCGACTGCCTGAGCTTTTAGGGCTCTACAGTCTACTTCTCAAGCGGGTGATGAGAGAGGACTCAGGCAGTTTAGGTTGTGAGGCGCAAGACCTGCTCAACTGGTCGGCCTGGTTGTAGCTCAGCTTGTAAGCAGGTTGGCTAAAAAGCCTACTCGTCGGCGGGGAGCGGGTGGGGTCCGGGGGGAGAGCTGACGCGTAGTCCTGTTTTTGTGAGCTATTTTTTGAGCGGAGAGGCGCTTGGCCTTCGCTCCGCCAGGGCATGCCTGTGCCCGTTAACTGAATGAGTGAGGGGGTGAGTAAAGGACTGGGTGTGTGCGTGTTCAAAGTGCCCTCTCCTTCTGCAGTCTTGTCCGGTTTGAGTGCCCACCTGAGGGAAAAAAGGTGGGGAGTTCTAGCACGCACCCAAGCGCAATTTCCACCGTGCTTGCCGCTCGTTTCCCGGCCTGAGCTCATAGCCTCATCCGGTCGGACCCCCCCCCCCCCCCAAGTACTGCGTCCCTTGCAAAACAAGGGGGGGTGGGGCTGTGTGCTTCGGGCGAAGCACGCCGTCCATCATGAGCCCATGATGGACCCCGCATGGTAGGAGGCTATCCTGAAATCAGCGCGTCATCAAAGGAGCAAAAAAAAGCGAAACAGGCGAGAAGTGATCGCCAAAAGGCGATTGCCATAAACGATTGCCCAGGGATTGCTCAGTTATTGCCTCATTGACAGTGATTATTAATTCACTGATTTATCATCATCTCAGCACAATAAATAATCTTATTGGCTTTTTTTTTAAAAAACATCACTATTTTCCGTGACAATTTGCAATCTTTCTCTATGATAAAGTAGAGCCAGGGGGTGTAGGTTGAGCGTTTGCGTATTGTTGCAAACCGCTTGCGGGGGAGTCGGGAGACATGCACCGGTGGACGGGGTGCGCTTCAACGGTTCGGGTGCAGGGTCCGGACCAGAGGGTGCAGTATACGGTGGATGATAGGAAATAAAGCCTGCAAGTTCACGGCTCTCGCATTTTACGCTAGAGGCGTTCAGAGCTCCGAAGCACTGCGCCTGTGTCTGCTGCAGTTGCCGCCGCAAGAGGCTAAGTGCTTTGAAGGCAGGGAGTTTTGGCCACGAGGCTTGAAGCAACAAGGCTGAAGGTAAGACGAGACGCTTAGGTGTAAGGTTGTTGATGAGCGAAGAACAACGAGAAGAGGAAG
>JAYTHP010000208.1:0-9408 GCA_043732485.1 Oligoflexia bacterium | reverse complement strand
TTCTCAGACTGACAGTGTTTTGGGCAACCAGGGATCTCACTGCCAATACTTTTCCTCCCGTCAAAAACCTGACTGACATTATATATGACTTGATTCGCTTGATTCGGGGTGGCCATTGGATGTGTTTGCACCTCTAGTCCCCACTTGCATTTTGAAACAAAACAGGATATTCTCCGCTACCCATTGAAAAAAAAGTCAGACCTTCGGGCAACGCAGTAAAAAAAGTCGCTTCTTCTTCTCTTTCCCTAGAGGTGAGTGGTTAGTTCCTTGGATTGTTTTCGCTGCTCATGAAAAATGGCGTTTATCAGTGATCAGCAGGTCTTAAAAAGAAAGTACTAGGAGGTGCTCAGAAAAATTGAGTGCAAGGATGTAAAAAAAGTGGCTGGTAGTTCTAGTCTTCTTGCCAGTCTTCTTGAAGGAGAATCGGATGCAGTTGAAAGTTTTAAAGATAAAAAGTTTTAGGTTGTTTGCGCTCCTGGGTGTGACCCTGGCCCTTATGTTGATCGATGAGCCAAGCGTGCAGGCAAAAGAAGCCTTTACGCTTGCGGAACCTGAGAGTTCTCTGGCCTTCTCTCTGAGCTCGGAGCCGAATCGTCCGAGAAACCTGCTGATACCCCCGCTGGTCTCGTTGGTTCTCCCAGGGTTTGATCAATGGTGGGAAAAGCAGTACACTTACGGAGCCATTTATTCAGGGGCAGCCTTGAGCGGGGCAGCGCTTGCTGCTTCTAATCTAGATCCTCGGATTCGCACTTGGGGATTACAAACCTCCCTTGCCGCAGGGATGATGAGCGGCTATCACAGCTTTCGCACGGCCGTAAAATCGCGTCAGGGGGAAGAAGGTTTTAAATTTTTAAAACATCATGAGACCCCGCTTGAGCTGCTGACAGCTCCGCTTAATTTTAGCTACTTAGGGCGGCCAACCACCTATCTGGGGCTGCCGGGGATGATTTTAGGCTCCTTCTTTATTCATTACCTGCAAGGGACGCTACCAGGAGGTAGGCTTCAGGCTCGTTTACCTTCACCACAAAACACTTTGTACTCGGGAGCCATCAGCCTGAATGCCGGTGTCGCTGAGGAGGCGATGTTTCGTGGCTGGTTAATGCCGCTCACCATGAATTCCATGAAAAGCGAGTTTGCCAGTAACGTTTTAACGTCTTTAGTCTTTGGAGCGGTGCACTATAGGGACGGGTACATCCCTGTCTCGCAAACGGGGGTAGGTTATTATTTAGGAGCTGTGACTCAGGCTGACGAGTGGCGGATTGGGGAGAGCATTTTCTTGCACACTTGGTTCGACGTGATCGTCTTTTTAACCACTTTTTCGCTTTCTTCGCCCCAGGAAAGAGCTGCTTCAGCGTTTCAGTTGACACCTGTGAGCTTTTCGTTCTAAGTCGCAAACTACGACGGAAACTAAGAGCGACGGTAAACATGCGCTACGCTCAAAGGTCTGTCTTGCGGTCGTTGTTTCAAGGACGTGCACGCTCAAAAAACGTCTCCAAGAGGCCGAAAGCAGAGCTCAGGTCAGTGAGGGGGTATAAAAGCGATCAGCTGAGTTTGCGCTTGAGGTCAGGCGGGCGCCTCTTAGATGGCCTCGCGGTTGTTGCGACCCAAGGCCAGTAAGACGCGGTAATTCTTCGATTGAGGCAGCAAAAGCAGGTTACAGCGTTTTAGCTGATCGTCTTTGACAAACAGGCGATTGCTGTCGGCGCCATAACGTGCCAGATTCTCCAGTTGCAGTGCTTTGTGTACTGATTGTGACGAGAGTCGGACCCTGAGGGGATTTCTTTTTTTAGAATAAGAAAAGACCTCAGCGGTTTGGTGAGCTTGCAGTTTTTGGCTTTGAGTACCCATGGCTTAATCCCCCGTGGCGGTTAGCGAGTGCTTACGAGAGTAGAGCAAGGTTGGTGCCAAAACGGAAGGGCCTGAATTGGTTCGACAATTCAGGCCCTTAGAGATGAAAGCGGGGTTGTGGTCTTGCAAATCTGCAAAACGTCCAGGCGCTGCTGAGGTGTTTTTTTGATCAGCTGTCTAAAGAGCAAACACCTCAGCTTGGGGGAGTTTTTTTAAGGGACTTTTGGGGTCAGGCCTGAGACTCACGGTAAGCGTGTGGGCTGATTACTTGCTGACGCACTTGAAGTGGATGCGCCATTCGGTTGCGTTTTCAGTTTGGGTTTGGCTGTTGCCTGTGATGCCTGAGCCAAAAATACCCGCTGAGTAAGGTTGTGCATTGCCCTGAGACCGCGAAACTGAGCCAATCACTTGCTCGCCTTCTTCAGTAATTTCCACTCGCTTTGAACCACAAGTTGCCGCCATGAGGCTCTGCGCTTTTTCCCTGGCGCTGGCATCGTTAGGCGGATTGACTGCCACCACGCCTGAGTCGCCAGGCTTGGTACTGATCAAGCGAGCCGTAGAGCAGCCGGTGGCTAGGAGCGCTAAGGCTGCGAATGGAACAGCTAATTGGAAGCTAAAAAATTTTTTACGCTGTCTGCACATAAGTGTGTTCCTTTTTGGTTGGATTTAAGTTAGGACCTCATAATATTTTCACAAGCTAACGAGATTTGAAATCTATTTTTAGAAAAATTTTTAGTTGCCACTCCTTGTAACAGGGATCAGTAAAAATGTGGCTGGGCTTTTGCTCGTATAAGAGTGAGGTTTTGCCTTAGGTCGGAGCCGATTGCCTGAGGCATTAACTTTTTGCCACGCATTTAAAATGAATACGCCATTCGGTGTTTTGCCTAGTGCGGGTCGATCCTGTGGTGAGCCCGCTACCCCCAAACCTTCTCTTGCGTGAGGAAGTGCCGATCACCTGTTCGGCTTCTTCGAAAATTTCAACGGTTTTGGAGCCACAGGTTTCAGCCATGAGGGTTTGCGCTTTGCCACGGGCTTCGGCGTCTTGAGCCGAACTTACGGCAACAACCCCAGATACTCCTGGTTTGGTCTCCACGAGGCGGGCAGACGAGCATCCGGTAGCAAGTCCCAGGGTCAGTCCGAGCCAAATTTTTAGGGCAAGCGAACTCGCGCGCTCTTGGTTGCAATGAATGATTGGCCAGCGATAGCACATATTGCCTCCCCTTCTAGAGAATTATTTTCTCATAAGAGCGCAGGGATGCAAATCATTTTTTCTGGATCCAGAGCGGGCAGAGATTTGCCAAAAGAGCCCTGGAGTCTTTGCTTCATCATGAAAAAACTCATGAAAAAGGACGAAGTGCTTTCGCAGCAATCCTAGAACGAACTTGCAGGGAGCCTCAAAAGAGGTTCGGTTTGGGCCTAAAAAGGCTGCGTGGTCTTTTGTGGCGGTGCGGAAAAAGGGGAGGGTGGGGATTAGTTCCATTTTTTGCGGAAAACTGCGGAAAAACCCCGGGCAATAGGCTGCCAGCTGGGGCAGTAGCAGGCGGGCGTGGAGGGAGAGGGGGCAAGCGCGAATTTTTCCCTGGGGAGTTTCAGGAACAGGAAGCCGGGGCTATTTGCGCTTAGGGTCAGTGAGACTGGAGTGAGTGGCGAACTGGTGGGGGCGTACGATCTCGCGTGTCCAGTAAAGCGTTGAGTTTTTGGGAAAATTTCGCTAAATGTTGGGGAACTGATCGCAGCTTTGTTTTGGAGCTTGTGGGAGCGAAGTTGCAGCACCGTTTGACGTTCAAGGGGTTTGCGAAGTTTGCAACAGTGAGGGTGGGCGAGGGTGACGCGGGCATGTTTTCAGGCCGCAAAGCATTGAGGCCACTCTTTGACCGCTTGCGAGACCACTTGCGCCCTGGAAGTCAAGCTTGTGAGCGGCAGGTGGCTTTCTTGGGTGTGCTGTTGTTTCCCCGGGCGATCAGCTGAGACGAAACCGTGGCGCGAAGCAAAGAGTGACGTTTTTTGTGCGGAAAACACTTGAGAGCTTATTTTAGGTAAATTATCGATGGATCAGCATGACAATACGGCAAGTTCGGTGAGTGAAGCAAGACGCGTCACAAGTTTACTGAAGCAGGCGGCCTGCCAACTGCTGCAAAAAAGTTTGCAAGCTGCGGGTGGGGGGCAGCAAGCGCCTGGGCAAGCTTTAGAGCTGTTGCCTGAGCAATTTGCCTATCCTCCTGAGCTGGCGCTCGGGCATATTTCTTTGCCTTGCCATAGTTTTGCCAAGATTTTTCGAAAATCGCCCCAGGAAATCGCGCAGACTTTTGTGCGAGCGCTTGAGCATCAGGGTCTTGAGCCTTACTTTCAAAAAGTGGAGGCGGTGGGGGGATTTGTCAATTTTTTCGTCCATTTCGCTTTTCTGATGAAAGTGCTGTTGGACTCCTCATCAGAGTCGCTGACCTCTGAATTGCTTGTGCCAGAATCGCTGGTGAACGCTCTGTCGCTTGAGCCTAAAAGTCCAGTTCACCTCGGTCGTTGCGTCATGATTGAGTTTGCTCAGCTCAATACCCATAAACTTTATCATGTGGGCCATCTGCGCAACATTCTCTTAGGGGATGCACTGGCCAGGCTGCGCCAAGCGGCAGGCGATCAGGTGATTCGCGCGGTTTATCCGGGGGATTTGGGAACCCACATTGCCAAAGTGATTTGGTATTTACGGCACACGAGCCAGTCGGCCCCGCCAGCGGGCGTGGATCCGGCCACTTGGCTGGGAGAGCAATACGCGGCGGCGGATGCTTTTCTCAAAATGCACCCAGAGGTTGCGAGCTTTAAGGCGCAAATTGGGGGTGTTTTACGTCAGTTAGAGAGTCGCTCTGGACCAGATTATCAGTTTTTTCTCACCACTCGGGGATGGTCGCTGGCTCGTTTGCAAGAGATTTTAACTTGGCTCGGGATCGCGGTGGACTGTTGGTATTATGAAAGCGAATGTGAGGAGGCCGGGCGCAAGCTCGTGGACCAGAAATTAGCAGAAGGGCTGCTTGCTGAAAGTGAAGGGGCGATCGGCTTAGATTTGAGTGCGGCGGGGCTTGGCTTTGCTATGGTCTTGAAGTCGGACCGCACCAGTCTTTATCTCACCAAGGATTTAGAGCTAATTCGCAAGAAGTTTCACGATTATCCTTTAGATCTCTCCGTGGTGGTGGTGGATACCCGGCAGAGTTTGCATTTTAAGCAGGCTTTTATGCTCGCAGAGAGGCTTGGCTTAAGGCCTGCGCAAGACTCCTTGCACCTGGCCTACGAAACGGTGACTGATGAGGCTGGCGTGCCGTGCAGTTCGCGCGAGCAAACGGGGATGAGGTTGGAGGTTTTGCAAACCCAGTTGAAGTCCGCGATTACGGAGCAGTATTTGGAGCGTTACCGCGGCGTTTGGCCAGATGAGGAGATTGAGCAAACGGCCGGGCAGGTGGCTTTAGGGGCCTTAAAATACGGCTTTTTGAAGGTCGATTCGCTGCGCTTGATTCGCTTTGTGCTGGCGGATTGGATGAAATTAGAGGGCGATACCGGACCGTATTTGCAGTATGTGCATGCTCGCTGCCAAGGGATTTTAAAAAAAGTGGCACCCGCTGAGCGCCCGAAGTCTGCCCCGGAATGGGTGCTAGCAACGGCCTGGGATCAAGAGCTTTTACTCTGGTTGGAGCGCTTTCCTGGCGCCGTGGGCTATGCGGCGCAAGAATGGAAGCCTTCCTGGCTTTGCAGTTACCTGTATGATCTTGCTAAGGTTTTTAACCGTTTTTACAAAGAGTGTCCGATAAAAAATGCAAGCGAGCCTGGCGTGCAAGCCACTCGACTGCAGTTGGTGCAATGTGTTGCAAGCACCTTACGAGAAGGCTTGGCTTTGTTAGGGATCCCGGCGCCTGCCAGACTTTAGTGAGGCGGCCGGCCGGCCGGTCGGTGTGAGTGGTGGAAAACGTCCAATATCGGTAGGAGGTGGAAGCGATGCGTTATCGAAGAATTCTCATTAAGCTGAGCGGCAGTGCGGTAGCAGGTGCGCAAGAGGTGGGTTTTGACCAAAAAGCTATCGAGCATATTGTCGATGAGGTGTTGTCGGTGAAAGACCTCGGTATTGAGGTGGCGATTGTGATTGGTGGCGGCAATATTTTTCGCGGCAACGTGGCCAAGGCTTGGGGGATTGAGCGGGCGGAAGGCGATAATATTGGGATCTTAGGGACAGTGGTCAATAGCTTGATGTTACGAGGAGCGATTAAGGCAAAAAGTAACTATGAAGTGCGAGTGATGACCGCCATTCCCATGGAGATGATTGCTGAGCCTTATATTCGGTTGCGGGCCTTGCATCACTTGGAGAAGGGCTATGTGGTCATTTTTGCAGGCGGTATTGGTCAGCCTTACGTCACCACTGACTATCCGGCAGTTCAGCGCGCGATTGAGTCGCGCTGTGAAGCGATTTTGGTGGCTAAGCAAGGGGTGGACGGGGTTTATTCGGCTGATCCCAAGAAAGACCAGCAAGCTAGACTGTATCGTACACTCAATTATGATGACTTTTTGCAGAAAAAACTGCAAATCATGGACCATTCTGCGATGATTTTGGCGCGAGACCATGGCTTACCGGTGCATGTTTTTAATTTTACGCAAACCGGCACCATGCAAAAGATTTGCTTAGGTGAAAATCTGGGTACCTATATCCCGCCCCAACAGGCTACGGAAAGCAGCTTTTATGAAAGCAAAAGCTGAACGATTTCGCGTGCCTGATCTATCGCCTGGCGACCGGAAGGCGTGGGCTAATGCGCACGCCTTCCCATGGAAAGTTCGGTGGGTGTTTGTTGCCGAATCGCCTCACGTCTCAGAGATTACGCCAGTTGAGCTTGAGGAGCGTAGGCCGCTTTGTGGGGCCTCGGGGAAAAAGTGGTGGGCACTGTTAAGTGAAAAGCTCACAGGCGTGGCATCTACGGACGTCAGTGTGCAGGCGTTACTTGGGCTTTGCTGTCAGTATCAGGTGAGCGTGATCAACGCGGTTCAGTTTCCTCTTGATCCAGGCATCACCCGGGTGTTTCCCGAGGCGGATCCTGCAAAAACGCTGGGGTTTAGCAAAAAGGGAGCAGACTCCTATCAAAAAATGAAACACTCCGCTGCGGTGGCAAAGGCGCTGGTCTCTTTGCGCTTAAGGCTGTCCCACCCTGCTTTGCGTCAAGCTGAAGTGCATTGCCTGGGCAACGACGCCTTATGGTTCGTCACGCAAGCGGTGGGTGCAAACCGGATTCAAAGCAAGATTGCCCACCCCGCCGCTTGGTGGCGCAGGCAGGGATTTTATGGGCAGCAGGCGCGTGGGCAATTGACGGAGCTTTTACAAGCGCCCTGACCACTAGGATTGCCTAAAGCGGGTGGTCTTTTTCGTCCTTGGCTTAGGCCGTTGGCGGCAAACCCATGCTCAGCTTGAGGGTCAAGTATTCGAGGGTGGGAAGGCCGTCCGCGCCGCCACGAATGTGTAGGGGGGGTTCGATCCAAGGCGCCTGGCTGCGAAAGGCGGCGGGCAAATGCTCGCTTTTCATCATCAGGAAAACTCCCAGCGAGTAGGGCTCTCCTTCTTTTAAAAAAACAGTGCGTGATCGCAAAAGGGTTAGCCCGGCTGCGGCTGCAGCTTGCACCACCCGGGCATGCTGCGCGGCAGGGGCCGTGGGGAAAACACAGGCAAATACCCCACCTAGCGCCAGCTGTCTTGCGGCTGCCTGGCAGTAATCAGCAATCGTTCCTCTGGTTTCAAAGCGGCAGGCTATTTTTTGTGGGTGATTGCCTAAGACTCCGCTTTCTGGAGGAAAATAGGGCGGGCTTCCCAAGATGAGATCAAAAAGATCATCGGGTGGGAGCAGGCTGGTAGAGTCGCGAAAATCGCCCTCGAGGACCTGGTAACGAGACGCAAGGCCATTGAGAGTGACTGAGTGCCGGGCTAACTGAGCACTGACGGCTTGCGCCTCAATGGAAACCACCGAGGCGCCTTGTAGCCTCCAGGCAGCCATCATGCCGACCGAACCAATCCCGCTGCCGAGGTCCAGAATCCGGCGAGCGCTGGGGCAGCCTGTTGTGCCATACCAGGCCGTCAAGACATCGTCGGTGGAGAAGCGGTGGCCTGCTGCCAGCTGATAAATCCGGTAATGTCCGGCTAAGGCATCTAAAGTAATCGCCTCTCCGATTTCCTGAGCAATTTGCTGCTGTTTTTCGGCAGAAGGCTGACGGATGGTTGGTCCAGGTTTAGCCCAGCCTTTAAAAAAATTAGTCTCCCAGGTCATCTTGTCTCGTTGTCTTTCTGATTCATTCAGGTTAATGTGAAGAAAAGCTAAAATAAAAGGAGTCTCCATGCAACCCTTAAAAATGATTGAAGTAGATTATCCAGAACCGCATTTTGACCGTACGCAACGACTTTTAAAAACGCATCCTGAAGTCAAAAAATTATTTGGCTACACGCCCAGCACCAGTTTGTACGTTTTGTTTTTGGTAGCTTTACAAATCAGTCTGGCCTTCATGCTGGGGCATTCCTCCTTCTGGTTGATCCTACTCAGTGCTTATGGGGTCGGAGCGTTTGCCAATCATGGCTTGTTTGTCTTGATTCACGAGTGCACCCATAACCTGGTGTTCCGAGGGAACTCAACGAACTCCTTGCTCCAGATTTTTGCGAACTTACCCATTATTTTCCCTTCCTCCATCTCGTTTCGTATTTTACATTTAAAGCATCACCTGTACCAAGGCGATCTCGAACGTGATGGTGACTTGCCGCGATTGTTTGAAGTACGATTTGCTGGCAATTCCGCTTTCAAAAAAGCGGTGTGGTACTTGTGTTATTTCTTACCGCAAGCGATTCGCATCTTCTACATGAAGAAGATTCCGCTTTTGACCGGCTGGGTCGCCCTCAATTGGGTGGTGGAGTTGAGCTTTCTTGCGGCCTTGACCTACCTCTCCGGTTGGGGAGCGCTGGCTTACTTAGGGTTATCGACCATTTTTTCGATTGGTCTGCACCCAGTGGGAGCGCGCTGGATTCAGGAACATTTTGTATTGTTTGAAAAGCAGGAAACCTATTCCTATTATGGTCCTTTGAACAAGGTTGCTTTTAACGTCGGTTACCATAACGAGCATCATGATTTTATGACGATTCCCTGGTCGCGTCTACCGCAAGTGCGGGCGATGATGCCTGAGGCTTATAACACGCTTTACTACCACATGTCGTGGACCGGGTTATTGCTGCAGTTTATTTTTGATCCGAACTTAGGGCTCTTTAGTCGGGTCATTCGTCCAGCTGATGTGGCGTCGCGCTCGAAGAAGCACAAAAAGTCGAGCCTTGCGCCGGAGGTTGCTGGAGGGGAGCTCCAGCCCTCAGTTCACCTGGCCTCTCATCCTATTTTTGCCGCTCAGGAAGACACGATGTCTGTGATTAGCGCAGCGACTGCTTTGGCATGACGTGTTAAGTCTAGTTGGGATTGCAAAACAGTACGGTTCGAAGGTCCTGTTTGAAGGGGCTGACGTTCAGATTGGTCATCGCTCGCGCATCGCGTTAATCGGCGCTAATGGGGCTGGAAA
>JAYTHP010000207.1:0-25219 GCA_043732485.1 Oligoflexia bacterium | reverse complement strand
AGGGAATCATGTGCGCCTTTCTTGGTTGATGCCTGAAAGACATACATGAATTCTCTAATTTATTCTATTTAGAGGTTTGCGAAACGGTGTCTAAGGATGATCCGAAGCGAATGAATAATGGTCAAACTTACCACGTTTAGTTAGCGGAGAAGGCGGATTTGGATCGCATTCTCCATCATTTGCATGACGTCATCCTCACCACTGCGATTCAACAACGCGACATCGACTTTTTGGTGCGGACGAGTAAATTTTTTCAGTTTCAGACGTCGCAGACAATCACAGCAAGCTTTAGGTAGGTCGCTGCGGCTGCAAGGGTCACTCCGGAGCTGGCCTTAACGTTTTGGCAATACGTAAAACAACTGAATGCTCACTTGATAGATCTTGAGTGTTGCGAGGAGGTCATGAATTTTTTTATTCATGAAGCCGGCAGATCGCCTGAGGAGGCCCTGATCGCGTATGACTTTCTGAGGCAACGCGACATTGTGCCGTCTCCTGCGGTTGAATTGCTTCGCTCGCAGGCTTTGCGCAAGCTGATAAGCCAGGCTGCGGGGGCTGGAGGAGCGGGGAGGAGACCTGAGCGGCTGGGGGGGAGGGGTCGTTGATAGCCACCCGCCGTCAGACCCTGGCCCGTGGCGATCCGGGGTGAACGCAACCTCTGCCAAGTGAGGAGTGAAGGTGATGCCAGAACCTCTGCCCTCCTCTGGAAACTTCTGTCCGCTCGCCCACTCACTCATTCACTTAACTGGCCAGTCAGTAAAAGGAACCTTGGTATGTCAGACTTAAAATCTTCCGCGACCTGCGTCCAAAATGAGGCACCTGAAAACGTGAGGCGTGTCGGCTTTTCCCGCCTGCCGAGCGCCCTGCTCCGCAAAACCTTGTGCTTAGCCTGCTGCTTGGTGCTCGCTTTGCAGGCGTCAGCCTTCGCAGGAGACACGGAGCGGCGGATAAGCTCCTCTCTGGCTTCCACTCCAAGGGACGGCAGTGGGGAAGGGGGGGGTGGCGGTGCGGCGCACTCACGACAAGGGCCCCACCACGAACACGCGGAAGCACAAAGACACTCGGCCGCTGCTGCCGCCTACGAGGGAGCTGAAGCCGCAAGCGCTCGTCAAGAGGGCGAAGAGCGCGGCGATCAATTGGCCTGCTTGCTTGAGCAGGCTGGGCGCTTGTGCGATTACCCCGCGCTTTTACTGGCTTGGGATCAGGCTAAAGCTTTTCCAGGGGAGCCACCGCTTCCCCTGAGTCGAACGACCTGTGAGCGTCTGATGCACGCGCTGAATCAACAAGAACGCTACGACGAAGCCTTGCAAGTAGGAGATTTGTTAGGTGAAATGCGCGCCAGTGATGGGCTGCGGTTATCGAGTGACACCTTGGTGCAAATGATGTTTGCCCATCTGATGAAAGGCGCCCCGGAGGAGGTCTTGCGGGACTTTGCGACGTGGGAGCAGCAGACTGCTGAGGGTGATGCGGGTGGAAGGAGCGGTCTAGAGCTGGGGGTGCTCAGCACGCTTGCTTTGGTTTATGCAAACTTGGGCAGGCGTGGTGACGTTTTGGCGCTGTGGGAGAAAATGCAGCAGGCTGACTTGCTCCCTGGTAGCCAGGATTTTTGTCGCGTGATCATGGAAGCGATCACCGAAGAGGCGCAGGTGAGAGCGGACGCCACAGCTGCGACGGGCGCTTTAAGCAGTGCGGGGGGGTTGTCAGAAGCGGAGCACTCGCCGCTCGTCGTGGCAGCTGCCTCACAAGCGCTCAGGGTTTGGATCCAAGCAGCACGCAAGTATTCGCTTGAGGTCGATGCTGGGATGGTCGAGTCTGTTTTACAGCACTTAGCCAAGCTGGGTGTTAAGCCTCAAAAAATGCAGTGGGTGAAGGAGCGATTGGAGCGCAGTTTGCTGGGAGAAGATCGTTTTGATCTCACCGAAGACCTTTTAAAGCGCTTAAGCGGTGAGACTGACTGGTCTCATTGGGCGTCGGTGTACCAGTGTGTGGCGGATGACCAACGCTCGGCTGAGTTCCCCGCAGTTGTTTATGCTTCGCGGTGGCATGAAAAGGCAAGGCGCCACGGTGAGCTTTCTCGTGAGTTGCCGCGCGAACTGCCACAGGAACCTGAAAATCAGGCGCAAGCAGCGGAGGCAGCGCGGAAAATAAATCGCGCGGGGGCCCTTTGGAGCTTAAAAAATCAACTTGAAGCTCAAGGCAGGGAGCTTCCTGAGGCGCTTTTTCCTGACTTGATGCGGCTGTTGATCGCCCACCATAGGCCCCAGGGAGCTTTTGATCTGATAGCGGAGCGCCAGAGGGCGGGTTTTGCCACGAGTCAAGAGGTCTACGATCTTGAGATTCTGATGCTCAATCACTTAGGTCAACAAGCAGCGATTCGCGAGCTGTGGCAGAGAAAAAAGCAGGGGCATCGGTTTCCCAAAGATCCTATCGCTGTTGCGATAGCCATGGAGGCCTTTTTAGACAATCGCAAGGAATATGATCAATCAGGTGGGCAAGCAGCCAGTCAGGTTTGGTTACGCTCGCAAGCGGTGCACGGTGTGACCCATAGCGAGTTGACGCTTCGAATGCTGCTTGCCACCTACTTAACGCTGGGGAAAAATTCTGAGGCTCTCAAAATTTGGCAAGCGGAAAAAGAAAAAGGGCTTGTCAGGTTCACTTCAGATATTTTCGCTGTGCTGCTGATTATCGCGAGTAATGACAAGAACCACCGAGCAGTCAGAGAATTTTTTACGCAACAAGAGCAGCTGTTTCAAGAGCAACGGATCGATGAAGGCTCTGATCACTATGCTCTTTATGGCGGAGAGAAGTTTGATGATTCTACGTGCTTTCATCCCTTCCTTCTCACGCTGATTTGCTCTGCTAGAGCGCTTGGAGACCAAGAATTTTTAAGAAAAATTCTGCCCTATTTCACCTATGAGCAGTCTGAGACGGTCAAAACTTTGTTTTCTGAGCTCGCTGCCACGGGTCGGGTTGCGGTCCTTGATTTTGTGAGTTTCCTGAAAACTCACCCTGGTAAAGTAGTTGACGTCACGTTGTGGGGCGATATCATGGCATTTTTCTTGGGAGCTTCTGGGGACTCGGCCGAGGAGGCGCTGAATGTTTACCGCGTGATGACCTCCCAGGGGCTCAAGCCTAACGCAAGGATGTCGGCGATGGGTCACACGGCTTTGCTCCGGAGGGCCAGAGCACGGCAGCGGGGTGCCGGGGCGTGAGCGGGAGTCATGCGAAATGTGGGTGGGAAGCGGTTGCTTTTTGACGGTCGCCTCGGGTGGGGCTTGCGGTGGTGATGGGTGACGTGACGCGAGTTTGGCGCTAAGCACCTTGGTACGGAGGTGAATAAAAAATGCGAGCTCACGCCTTTTTGGGTATTTTCATACCGACTTTAAAAAAAATGGATTACATTACAGTGAGGGAGTGTGCAGCAATCAGGCGATTACTGCAAAAACGCTTGCCTAAGACTTTCGCGTTTCCTGCGGGAAAAGTGGCGCCAGGCGTGAGCAGGCAAGTGAGTGCTGAGGTTTGAGAGGGGGGATGACTGTGCAGCAAAAACGGGCGGCGGCTACGGAAAGGCAACTAGAGAAGGACCTAGAGACCTCGCGCTTACTGGAGGGTGTTTTGCAGACGCTAGCGCGGTCGTTTGTCGGTGGGCACGACTCTTTGCGCTTGGCGGTGTGTTGTTGGTTGGCCGGAGGGCATTTGCTGCTGGAAGGCGTGCCTGGGGTGGGAAAAACCACCTTGGCCCGGGCGCTCGCTAGGCTCTTGGGGGAGAAACTGAGTCGTCTGCAGATGACCAGCGATCTTTTGCCAGCGGATTTGTTGGGGATTTCTATTTTTAACGACCAGCAAGCGCGCTTTGAGTTTCGTCCAGGGCCGCTTTTTGCCGGTTTGGTGTTAGCCGACGAACTGAACCGCGCCTCGCCGCGCACGCAAAGTGCTTGTTTGGAGGCGATGGCTGAGCGGCAGGTGACGATGGATGGGCAGACGCACCGCTTGCCTGAGCACTTTTTTTTCATCGCCACACAAAATCCCCGCAGCCACTTTGGGACTTTTCCCTTGCCTGAGGCGCAGTTGGATCGCTTCATGATGTGCTTACAGGTGGGGTATCCTAGCGAAGCGGAGGAGTTTGAGCTCTTGCGGCAAGGAGGCGGGGGGAGCTTGTGGCAACCCGAGCTGGCTGAGGGAGTCGCTGAGGGAGCAGGGCGGGAGGCGTTGCTCTTGCTGCGGCAAAAGCGCTTAGGTGTGCACTTAGACCAAGAGCTGGTGGCTTACGCTTTGCGGCTGGTGCGAGCGAGTCGGGGAGTGCAAGGGGAGGAAGGAGCGTACGGGTTATCCCCGCGAGCTGGTTTGGAGCTGCTGCAAGCGGCGCGCGCCTGGGCGGTGATGGCAGGCAGGAGCTTTGTGATTCCCGAGGACGTGCAGGCGGTGTTTCAAGCGGTGGCCGGACACCGCATTGGCCTGCCCGAGGAAAGCGTGGGGCAAGGGGTCAAGCGGGCTCGGACCTTATTAGGTGAGATTGCAGTGGAATGAAGGGGGGACAGGAGTTGCGCATTTGGCAAGTCCTTGAAGAGCGCCTCTTAGCCAAGGAGCGCTTGGCTGCGCAGAGTACGATTTTTCTGGTTCCCAATTTCTGGGGCCTTTGCCTGGGGCTTGCAGCCTTGGGTTGTTTTATCGCAGCAAGCCTCACGCAAGCTGAGCGCTTTTTCCCGGTTGCGGTAATTTTCTTGGTGATCTTTTTGCTCGGCATGATGCAGACCCATCGCAATTTGGAGGGGTTAGAGCTGCAGGCGATTCCTTGTTTGTGGCAAGAAGCAAGGCCGCAGCCGTCTCCAGTGGACCATCAGAACCATCAGCCTCGTCTTTCTCCAGCCCTTCCTCCTGATCATGACGCATTTGCCGTCGATGGCGTGCAAGTGACGCTTGCGAATCAGGGTCAGAGTCATCACTTTGCTTTGCAAATCTCGCTTGAGGTTTTTTGGGAGGGTTTTGGGATCGCTTCGAGCGGCGACAAGCGATCGGGTCACTTACAGCGCCAAACGACGCTGACGACTGAGCTTGATTTGTTGCCCCGGGGAGAGACCCGGAGCGTCAGCTTCCCGCTTGAGGTCTTTTCTGCGGTTGGCTTACCCAAGGCGCGAGCCGATGGCAGTCGGGGGTATGGGCTTGGGCCGGCGCAAAGAGGAGTCTTGCGGGCTCGCTGGGTGCGGATTCAATCGCGCTTTCCGCTAGGATTTTTTTGTGCCTGGAGCTTGTTGCCCTTGCAGGCGGATGATGCAAGGGCAGCGACTCAGGGGAACCCAGCGCCTGACACAAAGCGGGACGCAAGAGTATTGGCTGATGACCAGCGCAAGCGGGCTGCAGCCTTATTCTCGTCGTCGGTCATCATTGCTGTGATTTATCCGCAACTCAAAGGTCAGCTGCCGTTGCCACGCTGCGGCCTGCAGGAAAACCCCTGGGTTACGAACCGACAACAACCGCGTGGGAGCCAGGGAGAAGAAGGGGGAGGCTTAGGCGGCGGGGGGCTTTCGCCTGTGGAGGGAGCCGCTGCAGGCCACGGGGAGGATCAACGGGAGGGGGATTTTTCTGGTCACAGGCGTTACCAGCCAGGGCGTGATTCCTTCAGACAGGTCGATTGGAAGGCGCATGCCAGGGGGCGGCGGTGGTTAGTCAAAGAATTCCAAAAATCTGGGACCTTGAGTCCTCAGTCGGTGGCTTTGCGCTGGCAAGACCTTGCGCAGGGGCAGGGTCTCGCGAGGCAATGGCCAGAGGGGCCAGAGAAGGACAACGGCCTGGGCGTGTCCAGACAGAGCTTTGATGGCGATGACACCGAAACCGACACCGAAACCGACACCGACGACGAAGCGCGCTTATCGCAGCTAACAGTCTGGGTCCAGGAGTGTTGGCAGCAGCAAAAAAGGTTTTCCTTAGAACTGCCGCAGCCGAACTCCGGAACGGTGAGGGTCCTCCAGGGGGTGGGTTTGGCGCATTATCAGCGCTGTTTGCAAGCTCTTGCAGGGTTTTCCCGTGGGTGAAAGCGTCCCATCACCGTCGTCACCTTCACCACCACTGCCGTCTTTACAGCCGCAGTCGTTAGGTCGCACTCAGCTTGGGGTGCTGACGGGTGCTAGTTGGTGGATCGCCCAGTTTTTGCTCAGCCAAGGCGGCTTGCGCTTTGGGGTGGCTTGGCTGTTACTGGTGTTAGGTTTTTTTGGTGCTCAGGGCTTTCTCGCGAGGTGGGATCGCGGGGGGGCTCTGAGGCAACGCGGCAGTAGTTTGACGCTCTTAAACCTTGAGTGTGCACTCGTGGTGCTCAGCTTGCTGCAAGGACCGCTCGTGTCGCAGGGGTTTCTCATCTTGACGCTTTTGATCTGGTTTTTGAGTGTCATGGTGTTAAATTATCCACCGCGCGTGCCAAGCCAGTATTGGGTGCCTTTTATCCGCGAAATCGTCTCGCTGGCACTGGTGTTAACCTGCGTGATTGTCGGGGTGAGCATGGTGTTCCCGGAATTGTCGCAAAAATTCTTCCAATCCTCATCAGGCGGCGTAGGGTTGACCGGGGGCGGGTCAGCAAGCCTGAGGCCTGGTCAATTGGCAGCCTTGCAGGAGTCGATCGAGGTGGCGTTTCATGTCAAAGGTGACCTGCGTGAGTTTGGGTCAGCGGCGCTCTACTGGCGCGGGATGGCTCTCCGGGAAACCCAAGACGGCATGACCTGGCGGGGGCATGCGAGCCAGGATCCGGTTCGCTTACCCCTGCCTGCCGCAAAGCTGCAGGTAGGGGCGACACCAAACGCAACACCACGACCCGCCACGACCCCCTACTACCGCTTGCCGGAGGGCGGGGGAAGAGGCGGGGGGGGGGAGGAAGGCTCGATCCTGCAAACCCTGCTTTTGCCCCTGAGCGCTTCGATGAGCTTGTATGCTTTGGATCCTCCCGACTTTAGGACGTTTGCGGCGTTGGACCCCCCGACTCCCCGACCTCCTGCCCGCGTGGCCCTTCGCATGGATGCGTCAGGGAGGGAGGCGTCTTTTGACGCGTGGGGTGAGCAGGATGCTTTACAGCCCTCCGCGCTGAGTTACTTTTTCGCGCAACCCCGCAGCCAGCTGATGAGCTATCAGGTGCGCTCGCACCGGGTGGTTTCCCGCTCCAGCCTCACGCCTGAGGCTCGTGCGGCAGCACTGAGCGTCCCCCCTGCGCTTGCAGCAGGAGAGGTTTTCGCCCAAGTGGCCCGCTTCAAGCAGCAGCTGGGAGCGCAGGCTGATGCCTCGCAGCGGGTGGAGGTGATCTTACGGTGGTTCAAACGGGAGTTTCACCAGACGCTGGAGCCAGGGGTCTTGTCGTCGGGTTCAGCGCCGCTCAATGAGTTTTTATTTCACAGCAAGCAAGGCTACTGCGAGCACTTTGCTGCAGCCTTTGTCAGCTTAATGCGGTTACTGGAGGTGCCTGCGCAAGTGGTGGTGGGCTACCGCGGCGGGGAGCAAAACCGCTGGAATCAGGCCTGGGTGGTGCGAGCGCGAGACGCGCACGCCTGGGCTGAGATCTGGGATCAACCGCAAGGACGGTGGTTGCGGGTGGATCCGGCAGCGGTCGTGCCGCCTACCAGCCCCAGCAGTTCACCATTTTGGGGGGGGCTTTGGTTCCAGCAAGCCTGGGAGCACTCCGTTGCGGCGCGAGCCTTAAAAAGCGCATCAGAGCTGGTGGATGCCTTGCAAACAGAAATCGCCTGGACCAAAGCCGACAAGACGCAAAGCACCTGGCTGCGTCAGGGGCAAGCCTTCTTGACTTCTTTTTTAGTCTCGCCCTCTGCCTGGCTGGTAGGCGGCGGGTGGACTTTCGGTTTGAGGGTCATTATGGTTTTTTTCCTGGGTTGCGCCTTGCTAGAGATCAGCATCAGGAGGAAAAAGAAGCTACGGAACGACACGAGCAGCCGCAGCAGGGGTGGTGAGGGTGACGGAGGGCAGCGACAGGCTGCGAGGCTAGTGGCAACGTTTGCGCAGTATAGTCAGCAACTGCAAGCCCGCGGTCTCACCCGGTTGCCCGCTGAGAGCGTTCTGGCGTTTCAAGCCCGCTGCGTTTTGCGATACCCTTGGCTTGCCGAGCACGCGGCAAGCGTCTCGCAGAACTATCTGAGGCTAAAATATAGTCAGGAAGTCGAAGGAGCAAGCAGAAGCAGACCAAGGCAAGACGTGTGGGAGGACTTTGAGCGGCTGGCAAGGCGCGATCTCAGGTGGGTGCGGTGGCAGTCCGGTGGCCGGTGGCTCTTTCGCCTGTTTTTCCCCGTTACAGTGGCGGCGTTGGTTTGTCTTCTTCGAGGTAGTATTTATTGACCACGCGGTAGACTTTCAGGCCATAGCTGATCTTCTTTTTAAAAAAGCCATGAATAAAGAAGTAGAGTTGCGACACATCCCACAAGGGAATGGTCCACCAGTAACGCCTGGTCATGCTTGAGGATCCTAAGTACAGCCGTTCGACCAGGAAGGATTCGAAGATGCGCACGAGCACGGTGGTGAGCAACAAGAGCAGGCTAAAAGCCTGGAAGTCCTGCAACGCACAGTAAATCAGGCCCGGAATTTCTGAGTAAATCAAGATCCCTAGCAGATAGACCAGCGGGTGGGGCGCAATCATTTTTTGATTGATCAACCAGCGGACTTTTTGCTGATACACCTGCTTTAGGCTTTTGTTAGCAAACGAGACTGGACAAAAAATGTTGCGCCAGATGATTTTCTTGCCGGCTTGGCCAAAAAGGTGCCCATAGGCTTGGTCTTCAGCCAGGAAGCGACTCATGAAGTCCCACTTGTTGGCTGGCAACTCGTTGAAGTCTTTCATCCAAAACCCAATGGAGTGACCCAGGGCAATGTTTTTCGTCGGTTGTAGCAAGTGATGCGCCACCGTAAACAGCGCACTATCGCAGTTATTGGCTAAAGTCTTTAAGCCGGTGGCAAAATTATTGGCCCCGTGATCCAGTTGCGGCGTGCTGACCAGAGTGACTTGCGGCTCACTCAGCGCACCCACCACTTGGGAGACGTAATTTTGATGAACCGAGACGTCAGAGTCGGAGATGATCACAATGTCGGTTTGCGTCTGCTCAAGACCCAGTTTGACGGCGTCAATTTTGCCCCAGTAAGAGTTTTTTTCGGTGGAAAAAAGCAGTTTTGCTCGGGTTTGTGGGAACTGTGCCAGGAACTGCTGGACTAAGGGGACCGCAGGGTCGGTGGAGCGAGAGGCGATAAACACCAACTCGAGGGCTCCAGGGTAGTCTTGCTGGAAGAAATGACGATAATTTTCCACTTCATTGTCTTCAGTCAGGTAGCAAGGCTTTAAGATCGTGACGGACGGATACGGTCCATGCTTTAAGGGTTTTGGGTTTTTGGTGAGCATGAAGTAGAGGAAGCAAAACAAACCAAAAAACTGGATCCCGAGGGAAACAAAAGTAATGAGCAAAAAAAGTTGCGAGGCCAAATGGCTATTCTCCCTAATCGTTAAAAAACCCCAAAGCTTTGAAGGGGGGTGAACGGACGGACGTTGTTTCGGTCTTCGCTCTCAAGCGTCTCCATGAGAGCGTTTTCATTGCGGCAGCTCCCCCAGGAGCCCGCTGCTGCTTGGAACCCGCTTTGGGATCGACATTCCCTTGAGCTTGAGACTTTTTGCTCACCTTTGCAGGGTCGCAGTAGGTCACTTTAGGTCGCATCCATGTCGCTAACACGTCTCTGGCTTGTCAACTTCGAGCGTGTGACGCTCTTCAAGGCGGAGGAGCAAGGGGCACACACAAACGCACACACTTCTATTTTTGAGAAACGAGTCCATGAAGGAGCTGCGTGGACTAGGTTGAGCTTAGACGCGCGACTTCAAGTTTGGACTTTTTCTGCTGGAAAGTCAAATAATCTCCCAGCCCAAACCCTCACCCCCCTCTGACCCTTAGGTCAAAAGAGGGGACGGAAAACACGAAAGCGGCGTCATGGGGAGTTTTTGGCCGGCAGGGGGCTGGTTTTTGACTTGACTCTTTAGCCTAAGCTTGTAGGGTCAAGTCAAAAACGGGAGCTAGAAGAGCAAAAAAAAACTTGCGTCTTCATGACCTCCCTTGAAGAGGCTTGACGGAGAGTTTATAAGAAAGCTCATGAAAAAGTCGGGGCTGAGCAATGGGTTGAGTGATTGTAAAACGCTTGCCACCCCACCCGCTGGGGCGTCAAAAAACTCAGCCCGGGGAAAAAAAAGAAAGAGAGAAAAGTGAAGCGATGAGAGTGTTAGTCACCGGTGGAGCAGGATTTATTGGCAGTCATTTGGTGGAAGTGTTGATCCAAGAGGGTCATTCGGTTTGCGTGTTTGATAACTTTTCTAAAGGCAGCCCAGCTAATTTGGCCAAAGTGAAGGATTCACCTCTTTTTCAATGCATTGATGGCGACATTCGCAATCAAGCGCAAGTGCATGCCGCAGTGAGTCAAAAAGATTTTATTTTTCACCTCTGCGACAACAGCGATATTCGTTATGCCGCCGATCATGCTGAAGACTATCTCAATCAAAATGTTTTAGGTGGGTTTTACGTGCTGGAAGCCATGCGGGCGCACGGGGTGAAGAAAATCATGTTTCCCTCGAGCACCACGGTCTTAGGCGATGCCAAGGTGGTGCCGACGCCTGAGTCGTATGGTCCGCTGCAGCCGATGAACATCTATGGGGGAGCCAAAATGGCATGCGAAGGGTTGATTTCGGCTTATGCCCATACCTTTGATCTGCAGGCTTGGATTTTTCGATTTGTCGGGATCATTGGGGGGAGAATGGATCATGGGGTGATTTTTGATTTAATGCAAAAACTGAAGAAAGATCCTAAAAATCTGGAAATTTTAGGCGACGGCTCACAGCGTCGCTCCTTCATGCTGGTGGATGACTGTGTGCGAGCTATTTTAAAATCCACCCGAGAGGTTCACGAGAAGGTCAATTTGGTGCATATCGGTAATCGCGATCAAATCTCAGTCACGGAGGTGGCACAAGCGGTGTGTCAGGGCCTAGGTTTGCCAGACGTGGCCTTTCATTACACGGGAGGAAAGCGCGGCTGGCGTGGGGATGCGTTTACCAATTTCATTGCTTCCAATACCTTGGATCAGTTGCACTGGCAGGCCGAGTTTGACTCGAAAGCGGCGGTGATGGAAACCGTTAAGCGCTTGAATGCCTGAGAGCGTGCTTCAATTTTTTTGAGGGTTTTATTTTTTTTAAGAAAGGTCAGAGGATCGTATGTTAAAATGTGAGCGAACCGTGATTGTGGGTGGAGCAGGATTTATTGGCAGTCATTTTACGGACTTTTTGTTGCAGCACTCCGGCAGCGCACAAGTCACCCTCTTTGATAATTTTTCTTCCGGTCGGTCTTGGCATTATCAGCATCACGCCCAGGCGCTGGCCGAAGGACGCTTAAAAGTCATTCAAGCGGACGTCCATGACGCTGTGGCCTTACGAAAAGCCATGCAAGATCAAGAGTGCGTGATTCATCTAGCCTCCAATCCCGACATTGCCCGGGCGGTGCGTGAGCCTGACATTGATTTTCGTGAGGGCACGGAGCTCACGCAAAATGTCTTAGAAGCCATGCGGGTGATGGGGGTGAAGACGTTGCTGTATGCCTCAGGCAGTGGGGTTTACGGCGAGTTAGGGGAGTTTGAAGCATTTGAGGATTATGGGCCCTTGATCCCGGTTTCGACTTACGGCGCCAGTAAATTGGCGGGTGAGGCGCTCATTGCCAGCTATGCCTACATGTTTGGCATGCGCGGGGTAGCGTTTCGTTTCGGGAATGTGGTGGGGCCGAGGCAAACGCATGGGGTGGGTTTTGATTTTATAAAAAAACTCTTAAATAATTCCCAAGAATTGAGTATCCTTGGAGATGGGCAGCAAAGTAAGTCTTATGTGCATGTCTCGGATGTCGTGCAAGGCGTCTTGCTAGCGTATGAAAAATCGGCTGTGCCTTTTCAGGTCTTTAACCTCGGGACGGGAGATTACATCACCGTGCAGGAAATTGCAGAATTAGCCATTGAAGTCTTGGGGCTCTCCAGGAACGCGGTGCGTCTGAACTATTCAGGGGGTGATCGCGGCTGGAAAGGCGATGTACCTATTATTCGTTTAAATATCAATCGCTTGAAGGCTTTAGGTTGGACTTGTCATCACACCACCCGTGAGGCCTTGCGTAAATCCCTGGAAAGTATGTTAGTGGATTTTAAAGTCGGGCGCATGAGCACATCGCAGCCAGGAGCGGCGGGGCTGACACTTGAGGAAAAAGTGGCTGGATCCCCCGCACGGGATTCGTAGCCGTGACGGCGCCACGCAAAAGCTTGATCCAAGACTTGGGGCAGGTTTTGTTGTTGGCCTTAGCGATCTTTGTTTTTGGGGCCTTGGGGAGCTATCAAGCCTCCGATCCCGGCTGGGAGGCGCTAAGCCAGAGTGGGGCAAGGGTGGGAGCGAGCAAAAACACTTGGGGCTTATGGGGCACGATCTTTGCTCGCTGGGCCTTAAGTCGGCTGGGGTTGCTGGCGTTTGCAGTTTCACCGCTGTGTTTGCTGGGCTCAGCGCCGTTGTTTTGGCGTAAGCGGGAGGGGCAAGCCTCGCAGCAGCGCTCCTGGGTCAACTTAGGGTGCTTTTTCCTGCTGGTTGCGCTCCTTCTGGCCATTTCCTTACTGAAGACCCAGTTTCGTTGGGGCGGAGAGGTTTTTTTACCAGGTGGGATTCTCGGCCGTTGGTTAGTGAGAAAGCTGCAATGGCAACTCAATCGTGGTGGCACGCTCTGGCTTGCGGGCTTGCTTGCGGGTTGGGGCTTGGCTTTCATTGGCGCGGGCGAGTCGTTACGGGCTTGGATGAGCCTGAGTGGCGGTATCAAAGCGAGACTGCAAGCGCTGTGGCAGCAGCAACAGCGGGGCTTTGGGAGTGACGCGTCGGTCCACGACAAGCGGGATGACAAAAAAACGACGAGCCCCCGAGGAAAGAGTAGTAGCAGCGTCAAGCGCTTGACGCGTGAGCGCTTATGGCAGGCAGTGAGCCTACTGCTGGGCGGTGTGCTTGGGCTTTTGAGGGCTGGGTGGTGGCGCTTGCGCAGGAGCGGGGCTGCGTCTGCCTGGTTCCGTGAAGCAGGTCGGCGTGCAGAGGGTCGAGCCCGCATGCACAGTGGTTTGCGGGAAAACTTCCTGCCAGACGCTGCTGCTTCCCGCAAGCGGCCTTCTGATGAACTTTTGACAGCGGCAGGGGGGGGTCAGCGGCAGTGGCCAGGCGATTTGGAAGCCGATACGGAAGCCAGTGCCCCTGAGGCGTTACCCAGGGTGTTTGCACTCAAGGCTTTTGCAGGGGCGCAGTTCGAAGACGCAGCAAGCCTCACTGCAAGGGGAGGTGAAGAGCCGGCAAACGTTAAAGCCGCAAAAGTCAAAGCGGCAAAGCGGGCCGGAGACGAAGCAGGTGACGACGAAGCAGCAAAAGCAAGCGCTCCTTGGGAATTGCCGCCCGTGTCGCTCCTCAGGCAGCCGTTGCCGCTTGCGGCGTCGCACGTGGACCGCGAGAAGCTGAAGCAAAATGCTCAGATTCTCAAGCAAAAGTTCTTTGATTTCGGGATTGCGGGCGAAGTGACGGCGGTGCGGCCTGGGCCAGTGATTACCCTGTATGAGTTCAAGCCCGGGGTGGGCGTGAAGATCTCGCGGATTGCCGCCCTGGCGGATGATCTTTCCATGGCGCTTTCGGCGCAAAGTGTGCGGATTCTTGCGCCTTTGCCTGGAAAAGCGGTGGTCGGAATTGAGATCCCGAGTGAGCAAAGAGAAACGGTCTATTTACGAGACTTCTTGCAACATCCTGATTTTTTTGGACAAAAGTACACCCTGCCTGTGGTGATGGGGAAAGACATCGGGGGGCAGCCGTGTTTGGCGGATTTAGCGAAGATGCCGCACTTGCTGTGTGCGGGGCAAACCGGATCGGGGAAGTCGGTTTTTATGAATGGCTTGATTGCCTCGCTTTTGTACCGGTTTAAGCCAAGCGAGCTGCGGATGATTCTGGTCGATCCGAAACTGATTGAATTTCAAGCCTACCAGGACATCCCGCACTTGTTGTTGCCGGTGGTGGATGACCCGGGGAAGGCAAGTCAGGCGCTGCGTTGGGCGGTGCGGGAGATGGAAAATCGTTACCGGATTTTAGCGCAGGTGGGAGCCAGGCACTTGTCGTCTTTTAATCAAAAGGTGCGCGAGTGGGGCAGCGTGAAAATGGCCAGCTTTTTGCAAGCGGCCTTTGCAGAGGCTGGCGAAGACTCGCTGACGGGTTCGTGGGAGCAAGTCTTTGAGAGTGACACGAACGGCGTACCTCAGGTGGGGGAATTGCCCTATTTAGTGATTATTATCGATGAATTAGCGGATTTGATGATGGTGGCGCGCAAGGAAGTGGAGATTTCGATTGCCCGGATCGCTCAAAAAGCCAGGGCGGCAGGCATTCATTTAGTGGTGGCCACCCAGCGACCTTCGACTGACGTGGTGACGGGGCTGATTAAAGCGAACCTGCCCTCCCGCGTGTCGTTTCAGTTGTCCAGTTTCGTCGACTCCAAGACGATTTTGGACCGGGCCGGGGCGGAGCGCTTGCTGGGGCAAGGCGACATGCTGTTTATTGCCCCAGGGGTATCGCAACACCTGAGGCTGCAAGGGGCCTTTTTAGCGGATGAAGAGATCCAGCAATTAACGGCCTTTTTAAAGGCCCAGGGGAAGCCTGCTTACCGGGCTGAGATTCTGCAAGATAACACGAGCGAGGATGAGAACGGTGGGGGGCATCCATTGCGACCACGCAACAAGGAGCATCAAAGGGATCATCAAGGTGCGCTTAACCGTCAGCGGGATAGCGGCGCGTCAGATCCGTTACTGGCTGAGGCGCTGGCGCTGATGACCCAGTCGGGGAACGTCTCGGCTAGTTTTTTGCAGCGGGCGCTAAAAATTGGCTATAACCGGGCAGCGCGGTTAGTCGAACAGATGGAAAGTCAGGGGAGCGTGAGTCCTCGGCAGGTGGGCAAGCCGCGTGAGATTTTAAAACTTTAAGACGCAAAAAAAAGGCCGTAGAGATTTCCCCAAAAAGGCGGTAAGCTTGAGAAAATGATCTAGGACGACTGATCTGAGTGAACCCCTTCCCGCAGGCGAGGCTAAGCCCATTGCAAATCATCAAAAACACTGCTGCACACCCTGTCTCAAGTCGCTTACGCTCGCACATGGCTGCGCGCCCACCCCAAACCCTGCGCAAGCAAGCAGCGATGATGGCGGGTTGCCTCCTCTTCGCGAGTCTGTTGCCAAGGGGACTTGCGGCTGACAGCGAAATCCTAACCGACTTAACGCCGCCACCGCCTGTGGTGGTTCGGGAAACCCACCAAGATGTCTACGCTGCGTCTGAGGCCGCAGACGGCTCAGCACCCAAAGACGGCGGGAGTGGGTCCGGGAGCGGTGAGGCTGAGGATCAAGCGACGCACAAGTCAAAAGGGCTCAAAAAATCTCAGCTTCCTTCTCAGCATGCGGCAGACAGTCCGGCCAGTAAGAAAACTTTAGGAGGGCGAAAGGGCACCCTTCGTGAAAAAGAAGCCGAAGGAACGCCCCCTCAAGTGGAGTCCTCAGATGGCAGCATCCAAAAAAGCTTCTACCGTAATAAAGACACCGGTGAAAACTACGAAGTGGATACGGACTGATCGTCCTTTTTTAATTCCGCCTGCGATCCGCAAAATCATGAAGACCTTAAGCAATCAGCCCGGCGTGGTGGTGTACCTGGTGGGCGGCAGTGTGCGTGATTTTTTCTTAGGTCGCCAGGTCGAGGATTTTGATCTGGTGACGAGTGCTTTACCTGACCAAATTTGTGAGCTTTTTCCCGGCTGTGTGACCGTAGGGAAGGCGTTTGGGGTGATTCGGGTGCCAAGCGGCAGCGGAAACCTCGGTCCTTTTGTGGAGGTGGCAACCTTTCGCAAGGATTTAGCTTCGCTTGACCACCGTCATCCCCTAGGCGTTGAGTTCTCAGGCATTGAAAATGATAGTTTAAGGCGCGATTTTACCATGAATGCGCTCTTTTATGATCCTAAAACTGGGCGTTACTGGGATGGGGTGGGGGGCAAGGCTGACTTGAGTCAGCGGCTAATTAAAACCGTGGGTGATCCGGAGCTGCGGATGAAGGAAGACGCCTTGCGGCTGCTGCGCGCGGTGCGGTTTCAAGCGGCGCTGGATTTCACGATTGAGCAGGCAACGGCAGACGCGATTTTAAAATTAGCCAAAGGCATCACCTATGTCAGTGCTGAGCGCATTGCAGGCGAGTTGAGTCGCATGTGGTTGGGTGCGAGGCCTGAGCGAGCGTTACAGTCCTTGGTGCAGTATGGCTTGTTGCCCATCGTCTTGCCGGAGCTCCACAAAAAAGCGGAAGCCAAGTGGGCTGTGACCCTGAGGCGGGTGCGCTGGTTGGCCCAAGAGCAATCCCCGCGCAGTTTAGCTTTGGCCTGGGCCGCGGTTTTGATGGAGCTAGGTGCAGGCGGCGAGGGCTTGAAGCGAGTCTTGCAGCGGCTCAAATTTGCCAAAGTGGAAGCTGAGAAAATCGATGCACTGATCGGCTGTGCCCAGCAAAGCACGGAGGTCTTTCAAATGCGGGAGGTCACCTTGCAGCGGTGGGTGCGGCACGAGCATTTTGTCGAGATTTTAGCCCTCATCCGGGCTGAGGCCATGGCGGTGGATGGCAATTTGGCGCACTATGAGTTTGCGCAGTGTCGCTGGGCAGAGGCGCAAGCCGCAGTGACCCAGGAGAGCGAAGCGAGGCTGACTGGCGCCGATTTGATTGCGCTAGGGCTACTGCCTGGGCCGCTTTTTGCCGAGATTTTAGAGCAGGTAAGTGATCAGATTTTAGCAAAAAAAATCCAGAGCAAGCGAGAAGCGCTGGAATATGTGCTCAAAAACTTCGTGACTTAAATAGCAGGCGGGCAGCGGTAGCGGTGATGGCGTGGCTGATGATGCTAGAGCTTGCGAAAGTATGGGCTTGTCATGGAAGAGGATGGGGGGAAGCAGGATGCGACAGCAAGAGGAAAGAAAAATCAGCAGCAGAGGGCGTGTTGCGCGCGGAGCCCAACCCAGGCTCGCCCGCCTGGGGCGGGGTGGTTTTTTTCGCGAGGCCCGGGCACTCAGAGTTAAGGTATTCCTGCTGGGGGTGGGCTTAGCTTGTTGCACAAGCCGCAACCCAGAGGCGCTCGCGCTCAGTTTTAAGTGCTGTATTCCGCTCATGGCTGAGTTGTCTTGCAACAGGGAGTATGAGCGCTTGGCAACCCCTGAGCACACCGAAACGAGCCTAGACCAGGTCGCCCTCACTTGCTTGGTCTTTTTAGCCAAGGTCAATCGCCTGAATCATCTGACCATCCGGCAGGTGGCTTATAAGGAAAAAGATTCCGAGCAGGTCAAGCCCATCGACGACCTGCACGCGTATCGCAGACACATCGGCAGGATCTTGCAACCGACGGAAGGTGCATTTTTTTGGCCCAGCCGGCAATCGAGCGCGTCGGCGTCGTTGTCGGCTCGTGAGAGTGGCGCTGGGCTTGAGGAGGAGCCAAGCCTAGCTGAGTTGTTCTACGGCTATTCAAGCCGGGTGAAGACGTGCCGCTCCAATTTTGAGGGCAATCTGCCCGCATCGTTATGGGCAAGCATTGGGCGGGTGCTTGCGCTGGAAGAGCGCAAGGAGGTCTTGCGTGAGCTTGACGCTGAGCCGGAGTTGGACCTACAGGAAAAGCGCAACCGCTTTTGTGCTTCGGTAAAAGCCATTACCAGGCGCACCTACTTGGGCTGTCAATTTGGTAATTGCGGCGAAGGCGCCGATGTCGGCTACTGCTTGGCCCACGAGTTTGGTTATGAGCATGCGTTACGGTGTTTTAGTAAAAACGATCATGCCTTTACCCTTTACTTAGATCCCCAGCAAAAGCAGCTTTGTATGATGGAGCGCTGGGATGTGCTAGGTAGGAGCAGTAGTAGGAGTGATGGCACGGAGTGGGGCGGAGAAAGCGAGCTTTCGTCGTCGAGGTTGGCTGCGTCGGCTCGTCATGTTCACTGCGGGGTAGTCTTGCGGCAAGGGCGACTGCTTACGCCTGAACCGCAAGCCAGTGTCCGGCCCTGGTTTGAAAAGCTCAGCTGCTTTGACCCCGTCGCCCCGAAGCTGAATATCAAGGTCGAAGAAAACGATCCGCAGGAGTTTAACTACGAGCGCTGGCGCAGTTTCCTGCTGATGCAGGCGGCTAGGGCAGGCGATGTGGCAGAGGTACAAAATCGGCTTAAGGAGGGCGTGCAGGTCAATGGGCAAGACCCCTTGGCTTGGAGCGCCTTGCACCATGCGGTGAAAAGCGGCGATGCCCCCATCACCCAACTCTTGCTTGAGCATCAGGCGGACGTGAACCTGAAAACCCAAGACGGCGATACTCCGCTCGTGCTTGCAGTGAAAAATCGCAAGCCCGCTTTGGTGCACCTTCTGCTTGCGGCAGGCGCCGATGTCACGCTTGCTGGCAGCGACGGTTTCACACCGCTCATGCAGGCGGCATTCAGCGGCAATGCAAGTAGTTTTGAGACTCTGGTTGCGCAAAAAAAAGTCCACCTCGGAGAGGTCGATCCCCAGGGTCGCACGCTGTTGATGCTGGCCGTGCGCGGGGGCTCAGAAAAAATCGTGAACTTCTTGCTTGCTCGCGGCTTTCGGGTCAACGTCCGGGATCGTAGTCGCGCAACAAGCCTCATGCTTGCTGCGCAAGCCGGACAAAATCACTTGCTCCCCCTCCTCATCAAGCGTGGCGCCAGGATCAATGATCAAACCCTGCAAGGCGAAGCTGCACTGATGTTTGCCGCGCAAGCGGGTAACGCGCCTGGCGTGAAAAAACTGCTGGCGCAAGGCGCCTTGGTCAATTTGCGCAGCCGTGAGGGTGCAACCGCGCTGAGTCTAGCTTTTGCCCACGCCGAGTTTGAGATTGCAAAAACCTTGTTGCAAGTCCCTGGCGTGAATCCCGACTGGCGCCCGCAGGCTGAGCCACCCCTCTTGATGGCGGCACTCTCCCACCACCGCCTGGATCTGCTAGAGCAGCTGTTGCAGGCGGGAGCAAGTGTCAGTGCGCAAGACGCCAAGGGTCACACGCCTTTGATGCAAGCGGCATTGATGGGCGATCTTGCGGCCTGCCAGCTCCTGCTCAAGCAAGCAGGAGACGTAAGCGGGGGGGGTAGTAAGGCTGCTGCTCTGATGATGGCTGCAAGTCAGGGCCACGCAGCTGTGGTTGAGCTGTTGCTCGCAAAAAAAGCTGCAGTGGGAGTGAGCAATCAACAGGGTGTGACAGCGCTGTTTTATGCCATTGAAGGCAAGAATTTGCGTGTGGTGGAAATGCTGCTTGCGGCAGGCGCGCAAGTCAATGTCAGGCAATTCCAAGGCTTCACGCCTTTGATGTTTGCCGCGAAGCTGGGCGATCCTGAGGTCGTCAAGCTGCTCCTGGCAAAGGGTGCAAGCGTGGAGCTGAAGAATGCGCGCGGTGAGACGGCGTATCAGATTGCCAGCCGCTTGAAGCGCTTAAGTGTTTTTTCGTTACTACAGACCCAGCAGTGATCCCCTCAAAGCGCGGGCGGGTGAGTTTTTTTCTTGGGCAGTAGCTTTAAGTCTGGGCTACTCATGCCCCTACTCGGGGGTGTTTTCTCACCCAGCAGCTCCTTCATTCGCGTGGGGTCGCAGCTGCAAATCAGGGTTTTATTTTGTGAGTAGCTGACTTCCTTGGATTTTTTGATCTTCTTTACATACTTGCGGTGGGTGTAATCCACCTCGGTCTTGCCCCAGTGCTCACCGCCACTGTAGTAGAGCGCTAATTGTGCAGCGTCAAGCAGGCTCGACAGCGAGGCTGAGGTTTTCTTGCTGCCTTGGGTGTGGAGGGCGATCACCACGTGGGCGCCAGGTTTGCCGCGCACATGAAACCAGAGATCGTTGCCTTTGGCGGCTTGAAAGGTGAGCTCAAGATTTTCCTCAGAACTGCGGCCAACCCAGATGGGGAGTCCTTCGGCGGAGCGGAAGCTTTTACCAGACCAGGCGGCGGTGGTGGTTTTGTGGCTCCCCTTGCCCGCTGTGGCAAGGCTTGATTGCGTGCTTGGGGAGATCAGAAAGTTTTCCCGTTCTAGTCTCCCTAAACCCTCCCAATCCAGTGTGGCAGGGGCGTGGGGTTGGGCACTGAGGGAGGAGATGGCGGTGGCGCCTGCTTGAGGAGAACCCGGGGAGAGCAGCTGCGGGAGTTCGTCCGCAGGGAGGAGCAAGCCGATTTGGCTTAAAGTTGCTTGCAAGCGCGCGGCTTCAGTGTGGGCGTGCGTCAGTCGGAAGCGGGTTTCCTCGAGGCGCCGTTTTTTACGCTTGGCTTTGTCGTAGGCTTGGCTCATCGCTTGGCTGAGCTTAGCTTTGAGGGCGTTGGCGGTGGCGTCTGTGGAGGCGTCGCTGTGGTGGTTAGCGTCGTCGTCCGTATGGCTTGGGTCTTGGCTGTCATTGAAGAAGGAGGCGAGTTGGGCTTTGAGTTCGTGGGCCTGCGCTTGCCAGTCAGGTTCCTGCTCCGCACTCTGGAGGCGCTGGGTGAGGAGGGTGATGCGCTCTTGCTCCTGCTTGAGGCTTTGTAAAAGCGCTTTTTCTAGGACTTTGATGCGCTGGGCAAAGGCTTCACGCTTGAGGCTGCCTTCAAGCCAACGAAAATAGTGGTGCGGGTGGTGGGCGATCAGCTCGCGAACGAGGGGATTTTGAGGCGCCGATGCGGCTGGTTGTCTTGCGGGGGTGGATGAGGCTTGTGGGGGACTTAGGAGCAGAAGGAGGGGGTGCGGTTGTTCGGGATGGAGGTTGCGCCTGGTGGATCCTAAGATCTGCCAAGTCTCAGGAGCCAGGGGGGGGGTGTGAGTGTTGGTGGGGTAGGCGGCGTCGCCGGGAGACTGGGGCTGGGACGCAGTCAAGCAGGCGCGCAGCTTTGAGGTCAGGGGGGTTTGAAACAGCAGTGCCTCGGGACGGCTGGGGATGAAGATGAGCACTAGGCCAAAGACCCTCTCAGGTTGATGCGGTTGCAGGCACCACAACACCAGGATGCGATCTTGGGGCACGGCCGTGAGATCAAGAATGCGGGCTTTTTTCAGGGTTTTGTGCAAGAGGAGGTCAAATCCCGAGTGCGTGGCGGTCGTGGCAGCTTGACTCTCTTTGTGCTCACTCCAGCCTAAGGAGGGGTGGGGCGGGCGTAAGCTGACCCTGAGTTCGCTGGTTTTTTGTGGCGAGCGTACCTGTAAGGCCCACTCTTTTTTCAGGAAATGGGGGTGAAAGTAGCGTCGCTCGGGGATAAAGATCCGCTCAATCCAGCTATTTTGTAACTGAGGCGCAAGAAAACGCACCAAGTGTTGCCATTCCAGCCAATTCAGCGGGGCGGTGAGCTGGGGCAGACGCTGGGGAGGTCGCGCGGCGGAGGTGCTTGGACTATTGGCTGTCAAAGGGGGTGGTTTCATGGTCAGGCATTTTCTCTTGAGGATTGTCTCTTGCGAGTGAAAGCGTTAAAGATACCCTCCTATGAAACAAACATCAACCCTACTCCCCGATCAATCGGTTTTGCCTCAGGATCAAGCGGCCTTGGCACGCTCTCCAAGACGTTTTGAAGGCTCAGAATTCGCTTTTTTCGTCTCCACCGCTTTAGGACTGGAAAGCGTGCTGCTTGCCGAACTGCAGGCCCTAGGCATTACAAACCCACAACTGAGCGTTTCTGGTGTTGGGGGGGTCAGTTTCCAAGGGTCACTCAGGAGTGCCTACCAGGTTTGTCTCTGGTCGCGAGTGGCAAGCCGAGTTTTTCTCATCCTGCAGACCTTTCAAGCTAAAAACCCCGAGGAGCTCTACAAGGGGGTGCGCCAGGTGGCGTGGCGCGACCATTTGGCGCTCACCACCACGTTTGCCGTGCAAGTCACCCACGCCAAACACTCCTGGATAGCGCACTCCCATTACGCGGCTTTAAGAGTCAAAGACGCGGTGGTCGATCAATTTCGCGAGGACGTCGGGGCTAGGCCTTCGGTGGACGCCAAAAAACCACAACTGCGAATTCATGTACACCTTGAGGGAGAGGATCAAGTGAGCGTCGGGATTGATCTTTCCGGGGAGAGTTTGCATCAACGAGGCTACCGCTTGCCCGGAGCGCAGGCGCCTTTGAAAGAGAACCTGGCTGCAGGCCTGTTGTTGCTGATGGGCTGGCCGCTTCTTGCGGCCGTGGAGAGCGGCGCTGGGGATCGTCTTGAGGGAGGGCCAGAGGAAGCAACGGAGATTTTGCCCGCGAGTTTGCCCATGGGTTTCATCGACCCGATGTGTGGCTCAGGGACGCTCGTGATTGAAGCCGCCTGGATCGCCGACCGGGTGGCGCCAGGCTTGCTGCGCACTCAGTTTGGTTTTCAGGGCTGGTTAGGGTACGATGCTGAGCTATGGGCCAGCGTTCGAGCCGACGCTGAGGGTCAAATTCGCAAAAGTGAGACCAGAATAGTCGGGTATGATGCTGATCCCCGCAGCGTGCAGCAAGCGCAGCAGTGTGTGGTGCGAGCAGGGCTGCAAGAGCGGGTGCACATTGAGTGCAAGCCGTGGGGGCAAGTCACTCATGCGGTGGATGAGCCGCATGGCTTAATCCTGGTGAATCCCCCCTACGGCTGGCGTTTAGGCGATCATGAGTCGTTGTTGCCGTTGTATCAAAGTCTGGGCGATCACTTTAAGCAGCGCTTTAAGGGCTGGAAAGCAGGGGTTTTTACGGGAAGCGCAAGTCTCGCAAAAGCCGTGGGGCTTAAGCCTCGTAGGCGCAGAGTGCTCTTTAATGGGGCCATCGAATGCCGTTTGCTGGACTTTGAGCTGTACTGAGCCCCCAGGCTCAAACCAAAGGTGTGCGCCTGATACTCGCCTGGTACTCTGCTGATATTCGGCAGTGGTGGCGTGCTGATTTGGTTTGAAGACATTTTGCCGAAAACCCTTTGACTCATTTTTTTAGCCCGATCTGATCTCTGAGGCGATACAAGGAAGGCCAGGAGTTCATAGGAGTTCACAGGAGTTTAGAAGATGCATGCCAGCAAAACTCCCTTTCCGCTGCTTCCTGCTCTCAGCTTGGCCTGTCTAGGCTGGATGTTTTTTTTAGAAAGGGCGGCCTTAGGAGGATCGGCTTTTTCCCAGCCTCGAGCGCAGCCCGAAGGCGAAGGGGTGTCTGCTGTGCAATCCCGCTCCCCACAGAATGGATCTGCCGCCCTAGGAGGCGGCACTGGGACGGAAGGGGAGGAGGCGTTGTTTTTAACCTGAGCTCCCTGAGGTACTGTTTCGGGAGATTAATTTTGCCTTGAACCCCGCAGCTTATCTTAACTTGGCCTTCTGTTCGAAAGGGCTTTTCAGGCAGCTCACGAGCGAAGCGGCACTGCGCGAGCGGAGGCTGCAGCGACGGGATCGACTCGTGGATGTTCCGACCCTGACTTACCCCCGTTTCCTGGCGCAAAAAGCCCCTCCGCCTGATCGGCTGCAAGCAGAGCGACTTATCCGTGGTTTTTGGAGTAGTTCTTTTTGAGCTTAGCCTACAGGCTAACGTATTTTTCCAATGTCCTCAAAATTCGATTTTCTGGCGTGGAGGAAATGAGAACGTTTTTGCGGTCGAGTGCCGCAAGGGATTTTAATCGCCTCTCCCTTCAGTGGGAGGACGAGGGCGGATGGCCGGACGGAGGTTGGGCCTTACTCCATCAACTGGCGGAAGCTCGAGAAAATGAACTTTCTTGAGCGAAATTTTCTCTGGGAGACCATGGAGTAAGAGTTCTGGCAGCAGAGCTAGAAAGCGGCAGTAATCGCCTCACTTTCCTGAATCTCAGGTACAACGGGATCACCTCTGAGGGCGCAACAGCCATCGCGGGAGCGCTGCAAGACCCCAGTAATCGCCTCACCTCCTTGATCCTGAATGAAAACTTCCTTGAAGCTGCTAGGGCAAGCGCCATCGCACAGGCGATGGAGAGCCCGCACAATCATCTCACCCTTTTGGCACTCGTGGGCAGCGAGATTGGCGCGGACGGAGCAGCTGCTATTGCTCGGGCCCTGCAAAATAAGAATAGTCGCCTCATCTCCTTGGATTTTTGGGGAAATTGGATCGACGACGATAGCAATCGCGCAGGCACTAGCAAGTGGTGACGTGGACGAGAGCCATCGCCTCACTACCTTGAGTTTTAGGTACAATAAATTGAGCGACGTTGGCGTAAGCGCAATTGCGCGGGCGCTCAGGAACCTGAACAATCGCCTCACTGCCTTGAATTTAAGACACAAGCAAATGAGCGACGCTGGTGCAATAGCTCTCGCAGAGACGCTCAGGAGCCCGAATCATCAATTCACCTCGTTGGATCTCAGGTACCACCAAATTGGCGACGTGGCTGCCAGAGGATTTGTCAAGGCCCTTAGGGCGAAAAATCCTCTGGCGCCAGTAGACATTGATCTTAACGGCAATCTTATTTCCTCCGCCGTGTGCGCTGAACTCAAAGCGGTTGCTTCAGAACTGTAGTGAGATTCTTAAAGGTCTGGGCAATGCTTAGCAATAATTGCTACTTGCAAAGGCGCCAGTCGCCAAAATCCTCACTGATAGGAGCGAGGGATTGAGGGTGGATTGATGAGTAGTTTGATGAGTGGATACGATACGCGCTCGGTGTCGGTCTCGAAAATCGCTCAAGCTAGGCTGTAAAATCCGGGAATGCTTGTAGTCTTTTTTTCCCTAATTTCCTCATCAAGCTCATCATCACCTTTTTGACACCGTTTCGCAAAAATTTAAATAAAATAAATTAGGTAATTCATGTATGTCTTTCAGATATCAAAGAAGAAAGGCGCACATGATTCCCTCGACTTGCACTCTATCAGAAAAAGACTGGAAACTGATCCAAAAAATTTTTCCTCCTGAAATTGAAACAGGCAAGGGAACGGAAGGGGGGCGACCCCGCGCAGACCTTCGAAAAATTTTTTGTGGCTTGCTGTTTTGGATTCGATCAGGATGCCAATGGGATCTGGTTCTAAGGCATTTTGGCAGCCGCACCAGTCTTGGTAAATATCTAAAAAAGTGGGTAAGCGCCGGTTTTTTTGATCAACTCATGGAAGAGGCACTGCAACTGTACGATGAGACACTCGGCATAGATTGGTCTTTCCAATCGATCGATGGGTCCTTAAAACAGGCTCCCGGATGTTCTAAAAATACTGGAAAGAACCCAACAGATCGGGGCCGACCCGGAATCAAGCATA
>JAYTHP010000206.1:0-9487 GCA_043732485.1 Oligoflexia bacterium | reverse complement strand
CAGGATAGGCAATTTGACCAGCTTTATAGCTTTCAAAGTAGGAGTTCGTGATGTTAGTTCCAGTGGGAACGGGGGGCACTTTGATCTCGAGTGAAGGTTTGAGGTTAGAGGGTTTTAGGCCGATCGTGGTCGATTGCTCCTGATGGCGCGCACGATCAGCATCAAAGGTGCGCCGGGCCGCCGTAGCTGGGTCTCTGGCATTAAACTGAGATTTTATATCTACCGCTGATTCCAAGTAGAGATTCTTCTGGAGATCACTGCCGTCATTGGCTGTAGAGCCAAATCTTTTGATAAAGTTTTGCTGACTTTTGCGGGCTAGCTCCGAGCGCTGGCGGGGGCTGAGGGTAGCTTCTTGTGCTTGCCAGCGGTTTCTAATCTGGTTCCATCGAGCTTGCGCAGCTTGGTAGGTGGCAGTATCCCGGACAGGCTTGCCGTGCTGGTCGAGGGCGACTGCGCAATTCTCCTGACTTGAGCAATTGAATTGGTAAAAATCTTCACGACGCGGCTCCAGCTGTGAGGGCTCTTTGGCTGAGGCGCCCTCTACCCAACTTGGGGTATCGGGGTGGATGTCTTGCACGGCTGCAAGCTCGGCAAGTTGCGTCGGTCTCAAGAGATATGGCAGGCTGGGTGCGGGGGACTGGGTTTCCCGCTCGGCAGTTGGGCCTTCGTTAACGGCGGCGTTGCCCGATTCTAGGGCGCTTGCGTTGAGTTCGTTTTGGGCGAGCGCTGACTTGGCTTTGATCAACCATAAATCAAAATAATCATTATAACGTGCTTGGCAGGTGCTCAGGCCTTCTAAGCCGTTTGCCCGCTCGGAGGGCTGACAAAACGATCCTAAGAGGGTGAGTTTATTGGCCACGGAGTGGTTGGCATCCAGTCGTTGTTCGAGAAAGACTTGCTTTCGTTCCATGTAATCGATCTGCACCGTGATGTTTTCATTGGCGCGCTGATACAAACAGCCGTGGCCGCAGCTGGCAAAAAAGGGGTCTTGCACGACTTTTTTCTGATTGGCGCCATCAAATTGCAGCTTCGAGCCGCTCGGGCTGTCGGGTCTGCTCGGGGTGAGCTGTGCTCCGGTGAAACCGAAACCTGCATAGGCCGGTACTCGCTCGTCGGCCTGGGTGGTGGGGTCAAAGGTGGGCATCAAGGCGAGTAGGAGTGCGGCTACCGCTATTCCTCCTGCTGCGCTTCTGACCAAGCGTAAGGAGTCGGTAACGGGGAGCTTAGCGAGTGCCACGAGCTGCGGGAGCTTGAATCGGCTGAAAGTAGGCCGCATAAAAAGGTTCTCCGTCGTCAGTTTCTTCGCCCACGCCAGGGCGGGTGGTGTCTGCTTTTTTTTGGAGCGCGTGAGATCCTGACCCGCCAGATCATTGGCCGATCAGCACCTGATCCTGAAGTAAGAGGTTGCCTGATCAGCAGGTGAAAGCACACGGTCGCTTGAGCAGCTACCGTAACTTCTCCCCAGGCTCTTCCTAAATTTTACACTAAATCACTAGAACAGACAACCCATGAGATGGCTTTTTTAATCAACTCATGGGTTTCGCTCATGATTTTTAGCGTTCGCTCTGGGTGTGCCGCGGTGTCTTGAAAGCGAGGGGTGGTTCAAGGGGGGGGGGCTGTCAACGCTGACACAGCTTTTTTTTGAAAAGCTCTTGGGTTTGCCTGTCACGTCCCGCTTAGCGCTCAATGGGGTTGCGATAGCCAGATCACCACCTGTGAGGTTTGATCGGGGATGGGTTTTTTCGCTTTGACCTTGTACCAGGTGAAGTTTTTTAGATCCACCGGCGCTTGACGCGATGATTCGGGTCGCGGCGTGATGTCTTCTAACGCTTGTTTGATCTCAGCCACCTTGCTTTGGGGTGCAATGAAATCAAACTCTACGCCGCCTGGAACTTGGGTGCCTGCTAGCCCGGGCGTGCTTGCGGGTAGGCCGAGTTTGATCATGAGTCGGGTGATTTGCGGCTGCAGTTCGTCAGGCGCCACGGTTTTAATGGTGAAGCGCCACAGCTGTGCATGGCCAGCTCGCACCGGGTTGGACGGGCGGGCGCGACTATGGGGAGCAAGTGGCAACAGGGAGTGAGACTCGGACTCCTCGTTCTCACCCGGATCATCCCCAGGATCTTCGGTGGAATCGAAGGCTTGCCAGGCGCCCGCAAGCGCGGGTAGGGTTGCGCCGGGGGGAAGAGACTTTTGCAAGGACGATGATTGGCTGAGGGCGCGTAACCACCCGTCGCCTGCGGCTGGGGGGGGATGTGTCGCAGCCGTTGCCGGGTCCAAGGCCGCATGGGGTCCTGAGGTGGGGGTGCTTTCAGGTTTTTCTAGCCACTGGCCGAGTTTATGGCTCAAGGGGATTAAAACGGCCACGCTCAGGAGAATGCCGCTGGTTTGCAGAAGGGTTCTGAGATACCAGGGTAACCTGCTCCACTGCGACAGCCCAATTTGGGTGGCCTCTAGGCGAAAAAACGTCCAAAACGAGTCAGGCTTTTTCAAGCGTTCGGGCATGGTCTTGACTGGCAGTTGACGAAAGGTCAGTAGCAAGAGCTCGATGCGTTCTTGAAAGAGTTGGCATTGGCGACAGCCCTTGAGGTGGTTTAGGGCCTCAAGCGCTTGGGGATGCGATACCAGCCAGGAGGTTCTTAAGGCCTGGGTGTGGGCTGTGGGAGAGCGGCGGCGCGGCTCTCCTCCTCCAGCATCATGGGGATGAGTGGGGGGTTTAGCTGGGCTGGGTACCGGTGGCAGCTGGCTAAGCAGGAGGTGTTTCCACTCAAAGCAAGTCATTCGCGACCCCACCAGATCCAGTGATACAAACTATCGATGATCTGCTCGCGCCTGAGCTGGGTGGAACCGAGCGGCATCTGCAAGGCTGCGGCAATTTCTGGAAAGCTGATCTGGTGTTTGTCATGCAGCAGCATGATGAGTTGATCCTCCACCGGTAGTCTGGGTAAGCTTTGAGCGAGGAGCTGTGGCAGGGGCAAGTGATCTTGCGGCTCAAGCAGGGTGGCAAGCGAGCGCGGTGGTGGCGCATGAGAGAGCATTTTCCTTGCTCCTCGCTCTTGATGCTCAAAGGCACGAATTAATTGCTGACAGGTGATTTTCAAGACCCAACTGCGCTCAAAGGTGCGGTAGGAGAGCGCAGACTTGTTTTTGCGGAGTTTGCGAAAAATAGCCTGAAACAATAAGGCCACTTCTTTGCGGGCTGGCAGGTCAAGCTCGTCGTGATGGGCAGGGGCTGATGCGGGGGGGGAGGCGGGCATGGGACTCAAGATGCTTGCGCAAAGGTCAAAGATCAGATCCCCGTAGCGTTGTTTGAGTGGACCGAGCATGGATTTAGCGCCCTCCGCTTCGTTGCGGCAAATCCAGATCTTGCCGCAAATAGGCATTCCAGGAGAGAGGAATGCGCCCTGTTTCAAAATGCAGCGAAGGTGAGGTCGGTAACCAATGGGGTTTTTTCGGGGTCCAAATCAAGCTCACGTGCGCTTGAGCAGGCGTGCGCCCCCCTTTTTTCTGATTACAGGGCTTACAGGCGGTCACAATGTTTTCCCAGCATTTTGCCCCACCTTGCACAATCGGGATCACGTGATCAAGCGTTAGGGAGCACTTTTTGAAGTGTTCCCCACAGTACTGACAGCGATAGCGGTCGCGAATAAAGATATTAGCTCGCGAAAAGCGAATCAGGTCTTTCTTGTGCTGAATGTGCACATAGTGGACGAGGCGTAAGACAGCCGGGATTTTAATGGCAAGGGAGACGGTTCTAATTTCTTGCTCAAATTCTTCAATGACTTGCACTTTGCCCTGAAACAGTAACTGAATGGCGCGCTGCCAGGGTACGATATGCAACGGTTCAAACGACGCGTTTAACACGAGCGCATGTCTCATTCTTTCACTATAGAGCCATTTTTAGTTGGAAACCAGGCCGATCTGCGAGAAAAAAGACCCCCCCCTCTCCCTAAACCTCCCAGCGCGTCAGGGATGAAGGAGAGAGGAGGGGGAGTGTCCGGCTTTTTTTCTCTTTGTGCGTCAATGATTTGACTTACAGTCGTAGCGTATTGAAGGTGAGAATAGATCTAACCTGGGGTCAAGAAGAAGAGATGAAGCGCCGAAAGGTAACTTGTGAGTGCGCCTAAAAGTCGTCAAAAAAATAGTAAAAAGGCCAATCAGCCGGACTCCGTGGCCATAAAGAGTCAGGAGAGAGCGGCTATGGAAGGGGATAAACAGCCCGTGGTAGCCAACCAGGGTGCAGAAAATCGCCCCGAGCGCAGTGAAAACGCTCTGAAGGTCAGCCCGCCTGTGACCCCACCGCTTGCCAAGAGTTCCCCGCAAAGCCGTCGCGCCTATGTGCGCTCGCAGCACGTCGCTTTGATGGCGCCGGTGTCTTGCGTCTTATGGGTGGATGGCGAAGCGCTTTTGCGACCCAAAATTGTCAATTATCATTTTCTTGGCGCCTGCCTGCAGGTCACTCCAGGCGACAGACGGTGTTTAGCGGCGCGGGAACTGGATTTTTATTTAGGTAACCGCTGCCTACAGAGCAAGCTGCGCTTTAAGCTTGCTTGGGAAGACATTACTCAGTCCGGGACCTTTGGGATTCAGTTTGAGCAAGAAGAAGAAAAAAAAGAAGCGCTGGCAGGGGAGGACCCGGGTTCGGCGCGCATTGCCGCGCACCCTTTGATTGCCCCCACCGTGGTAGGGTGGGATCCGCTCAACCCCTTGCGTAAGCTTTACTTTCAGCTGGTCAATTTTTCGCAAACCCGGATGAGGCTTGCCACGTCTGCTAGCAATAACTTGCTGTTTCCCGGGATGTTGCTTGAGCGCTGCACGCTGAGCATCCCTGATAGCTCCTTGATCTTGTTTGATTGCGCCATTGCCAAAGTGGCCACCGGGCAAGCCAAGCCCAATACCCTGGAGGTCGAGGTGACGATTCAGGCAGGCAGCCAGGAATTGACCCAGGCGCTGACCCTTTATGCCTTATTCTTATCGCCTACCAAGCTGAAGGAGGAGGATCGCTTTCAGTACTTGGCTGAGACGCATCAGGTCAAAAGTCATGACTTAAAAGCAGGCCTCACTTACCGCATCATCACAGAGCAAAGCGAGTACGAAGACGTCTTAAAGTTGCGTTTTTTGGGTTACCAGCGGGCAGGAAAAACCCGGGACGGAGCAACTTGGCTTGACATGGGGGATGGGTTAGCGAGCGAAGGCAGTATTTTAGCGGTCTTCTTGCAAGGGCAGCTGGTCGGCTCCATTGAGTTGCGCCTGGGGAAAGACATGCCACTGCGGGTGGCCCATTACCTGACGCCGGAACAAATGCGTTTGCTGCAACCCGAAAAGACGATTGAGCCCAATAAGCTGGTGGTTCATCCCGGGCTGCAAGGCAGCGATATCGTGGTGGGTTTGATTCAGCGGGTGCAGGCCATGAGCGTGATTCACGGCTATCTTGACGTGTTGCTGCTAGCAACCGACCAGCTGGCGCCGTTTTATAGTAAAATGGGGGGTCGCGCCTTAGGCATCAAGGTGCCGCATCCGGTACTGAAGGATCAAGCCTTGCACGTCATGCTCTTTGAGGCCTCGATGTACGCCCGCGCCATAGGGGTAAATCCCTACTTTTGGAGTCAAATGTGGCAGGTGACACACGACTATTTGACGAGGCTTGACGTCACGGAAGCCATTCGTCCGACCCTGGACCGCCGGGTGAGAAGCCTCTATGGCCAGGCGCTTTGGCGGTTGGCCGTTTGGCACAAGAAAATAAAGAGAAAAAAGAAGCAGCGGCGTCAGCAGCAAAAAGCTGCGACGACCCAACCCGCTCCTGCCCCTCCCCTGGCCGCTGATGCTGCTTCGACTCCGCCTGTTCCCGCGACGTCAAAAGCGACGTTGATGGTTCAGCCCCAGGCTCAGTCAGGGAGCATTGACCCCGGGTTAACGGAAAAACACTTTAGCGTGCAAGTCCTGACCCCTTATCTTTTACAAGCACAAGAAATGATTGGAGAGCCTAAGGTTAAGGCGATTCTAGCGAGCTTGGGATTGCCCGCTTCCTACTTCAAGGTACAATCCAACTGGGTGAGTGTGGCTTTTTTTGATCGCTTCATTCAAAAGTTTAAGGCTTTTGGCAGTGTTGAAGACCTACAATTGCTGGCTGGGCGTCGGGCGATGCGAAAAGAAGTGCTCGGAATCACCTATTACTTTTTAAAGCACTTTATTAGTTTTGAAGCCACGCTGAAGGCCATCGGGCGGGTGGCGATGTGGTTTAATACCACGCGCACTTACGAGCTGCAGCATTTAAAGCCTGGTCACTGCTACGTCCAAATCGGTGTTAAAAATAGGGCGTTACTGCCGCAAGACCTGTCGGCTTGTTTGAATTGGATTGGAAATTTTGAGGGAGTGATTCAACTCAAGACCGGGCGTGCCGGGGAAGTGAAAAAAATCGCTTGCGCCCTCAAGGGTGACGCCGCTTGTATCTATGAGCTGATCTGGGAGCGTACCTTTGATTTGCCACGTTTTTTAGCCCTGTCGTTACCTTTTTTGCTCTCAGGGCTGACGCTTGCGGTGCTGCTAGCGGGCCTCTGGCGTCACCCAGGAGCGCTGTCATCAGGCTCCGGGGGGTGGCTGCCAAACCTGCTGCTGTTGGTTTTGAATGGCTGTTTTTTAGTCTACTATTACCAGTTCACGACCCTTTCTAAGGCGTTTGAGGTCTATCATCAAGAGTCCGACGACCGTTATGTCGATTTGCAGCAGTCGAAAGCGATTTTAGAGAAGAATTTTAGGGAAGCAACTTTACTGGAAACGCTCGCGCGAGAAGTCCAAGTCTCAGGCCAGCTCAATCAGACCTTGAATAGCACGGTAAGGGCGATTTGCGAAAAATTTGGCTTCTCACGCTCTTTCATCATGCTGGCTGAGCGCAGTAAGAACATTTTGCGCACCCATGCCGTTGCAGGCGATCAAGAAAACGCCGAATTGATCTGGAACTTTGTGGTCGATGTGGCCAAGCCCCGCGATAACCCGCTGGTCTTATCTTCAGTTTATTTTACCAGTCAGCCGCTGCTGATCACCGATTTAAACGAGCAAGCCTTTCAGTTCAACCCCGAGTCCCTATTGTTGATCAAAACACTCAAGACCAACGGCTTTGTGATCGTGGCGATCCCGTCGGCCAAGCAAAATTGGGGGGTGATTGTGGCGGATAAAGCCTCAACGCTCGTGCCCGTAAACGAGAGTGATTTGACGATGCTCAAGCGGGTCGCCCAGCACTTGGGGATTGCGCTCGATAAGAAGGCCGAGCTTGAGCAAGAAGAAAAGCTACGAACGATCTTTCAAAAGTACGTGCCGTCCCGCGTGGTAGGCGGCGTCATGAACGGGGAAGAGCCGGTGCTAGGCGGCCAGCTTAAAACCATCTCCGTGGTCTTTATGGATCTGCGCGGTTACACTCACCTTTCGTCGATTTACCCGCCCGAGATCATCTTAGATGTGTTAAATAAGTTTTTTTCCCTGGTGGCTGAGCTGGCTGAGGCCCATCAGGGCAATATTGATAAGTTTTTTGGCGACGGCGTGCTGATCACTTGGGGCACGGTGCTCCTGGATCCTGAGCATGTCGCCCACGCCCTAGCCTGCGCCTTGGCCTTGCTAGGGAAGATGGCAGAACTCAACGCCAGCTTAAAAGCGGTGAACCTGCCAGAAATTGACGTCGGGATCGGGATTAATTCCGGAGAGGCGCTCGTTGGCAATATCGGCTCGGCGAAAAGAATGGAATTTACGGCAATCGGCGCGACCGTCAATCTGGCCTTTCGGCTCGAGGCCTTAGTGAAAGATTACGATTCCCAGGTGGTGGTGTCGGATACGGTTTTTAAGGCCTTGAATTTACAGAGTAAACCTGAGACTTGGCGGCCTATAGAGCAAGTGGCGGTGCGGGGACTTGATCAACCTGTCAGTATCGCGGTGCTCAGGCGTCAGGGAGGGTAGCCTTGCGGGCTGGGGTAGCAAGCGTTGTAGGGGGAATATCTTTAATTATATATTGATAATATATGATTAAAGATATAGACTCAGCAAGAAGAGCCTGTAACCTTGTGGTTAGATAGAACGCTTAAAAACAAAAATAAAAGAAAGAGAGCGCGTACAAAGCAATGGAAGCCATCAAAGAAGTCGTCAAGCAAGCCCAAAGTCTTTTAAAGGATCGTTTAGTCTGGCTCGATGAGCAAAAGTTGGGTGAAGGGGGCATAGGTGGGTTTACTCCTGACATTTACGCCCGTTTCTTAACCATGCAGTATCATCTTACCCACGGCGTGCAGCGCTATCTCATGTCGGTAGCAGCCCACCCCGATCTAGCTTCGCGTCAAAGTTTACGCAAGTTTTTATTTGATTTTGCCAACGAAGAAGAGCTGCACTATCTGATTGCCGAGCGCGATTTACAGCAGATGGGTCGTAAGCCTGGCGCTTGTCCACTCGATGTCCAGTTATGGAAGGCCTACTACGATTCGGTGGTGGAGGAGCGCCCCTTTTTAAGGCTCGGCGGGACCTGTGTACTGGAGAATATTACAGTGCAAGGACGCGCAGTCTTAGGGAAATTGGTGGCTGATAGCCCCTTTTTAACGCCAAAAAACACTAAGTTTCTGGTCATTCATCAACACAACGAGACCTTGCCGCACGGGGATCAAATTTTTGAAGCCTTGGGCAAAGCAAAACTGGAGCCCCATCACCTACAAGATCTACTAGAAGGCAGTCGCATTGCCTCCGTGATCTTCTTGCGCTTAATCGACTGGTGTCTTTCGGGTGATGAAATGCAGGATTTGAAGCGGCATTTCGCTAAGTAAAGAGGGTCAGTGCCGCAGCCTAGGTTTGCCTGTGTCGGCCCAACCGCCCGCAAATCGGGGGCTGGTGTTTCCTGAGAGTCGTTATCTTGCTCGAGTGCTGGTGGTGGTGCAGCTCTTCCTCTTGCTCAGGGCCGGAGAGCTTCACCACTTGCTCTCACAACAAAAACGCTTGTCCTTAAATTACCTTAAGCTGAATCTCTAGAGCAAGCTTTTAACAAAGTCTCAGCAGTCGAGCGGCACTAAACTCCTCAGTCTGAGGGTGGGGATATAAACTTTTGAAATGATCAATGCCTAGTTGGCATGCTAGCCAAACCTTGTGGGTACGCTCGTGTTCACTCTTGAACCGCGTGAGTTTATGGTAAATGTTCCATCAAAATTTTTTTAAAGGTGACGGCTGTTCTCGTAACATCATGGTGCCGTGGCTATGTGCCGTAGCTATGTGCCCTCCCTGTCTTCAGGGCTCTCGTCTGATACTGAGCAGCGATGGTGCAAAGAAAAGAGCCAGGTGTGTTGTAGGTTCACTAATTATAAAAAAATTAAATTGTTATTTAAGCTGACGCCACTTATGTGCTATTTTTTATTTTAATGATTCTTACTTAGTCGCTGCCGCGAAACTAAGCAGCCATTTTTAACCTCTTTGGTTTGATTTTCCGCATCCATTGAGAACAATTGTACCCCAAAATGGCTGTAAATCCAGA
>JAYTHP010000205.1:0-2865 GCA_043732485.1 Oligoflexia bacterium | reverse complement strand
TCTCAATCAAACGCGCCTTGTTCACCTGATACGGCAGCTCTTGCACAATAATCCGCTCGCGGTCACCTTTCCAGGTTTCAATCTCAAGCTTGGCGCGCAGCGTAATACTGCCTCGCCCCGTGCGATAGGCTTCCCTAATCCCGGCTGCACCACAAATGTAACCCCCCGTCGGGAAGTCCGGACCCTTGACGTACTGAAACAAATCGTCAACCTTCAGCTGAGGTTGGTCAATTAAAGCTACGGTGGCAGAGATGATTTCTGACAAATTGTGGGGCGGAATGTTCGTTGCCATGCCAACCGCGATGCCTGAGGAGCCGTTGATCAAGAGGTTCGGCACACGCGAGGGGAGGACCAGCGGTTCGCTTAACGATTCATCATAGTTGGGACCAAAATCCACCGTGTCGCACTCAAGATCTGCGAGCAAATCTTCCGTCAGCTTCGCCATGCGCACTTCCGTATAACGCATCGCAGCCGGAGCATCACCGTCAATCGATCCGAAGTTTCCTTGGCCATCCACCAGCGGGTAACGCAAAGAGAAACTTTGTGCCATGCGGACAATGGCATCGTAAACCGCCACATCACCGTGCGGATGATACTTACCAATTACATCCCCTACCACACGCGCAGATTTCTTATAAGCCCGGTTATGGGTGTTCCCCAAGTCGTGCATAGCGTAAAGCACCCGGCGATGCACCGGCTTTAAGCCGTCTCTGGCATCCGGTAGCGCTCGTCCCACGATCACGCTCATCGCATAATCGAGATAGGCGCCTCGCAACTCATCTTCAATGTGAACATTAATCACGTTCTTGCCGTTTGGCTTGATTTCAGTCATAGTTAGATATCCAAATTTCTTACGCGAAGAGCATTTTCTTCAATAAATTGCCTGCGAGGCTCCACCTGGTCACCCATCAGGACGGAAAATATCGCGTCAGCTGCCACAGCATCCTCTACACTTACTCTTAAAAAGGTCCGCAGCTCAGGATCCATCGTGGTTTCCCACAGCTGCTCAGGATTCATTTCTCCTAAACCCTTATAGCGCTGAATCGATAATCCCTGCTTCGCCGTTTCCAAGATCTTCTCAAGCAACCCATCAAGCGTTGCCACGTCACTGCTCTCCGCCGCACCCTTGGTTTCCACCCGAAACGGTCCTAACGCCACCGATTGCATGATCTTAAAGTGTTTAAGTAATTCCTCAAACTCAAAGGAATGGCAAAACGTCTGATTAAAATGCAGCAAACGCACCCGTCCCTGGATCGCGCTTTTGAGCACGACCTCAAAGCCCAAGGAAGCAGCTTGTGCGCCTGTAGGTAAATCGGCGGGCGCTTCGTCTAAGGTTGTGGTTGCTGGTGTCGCCTCGGGGTAAAGCTTGGCCTGTGGTTTCACGCTCCACTCAAAGGTCACACTTTTCTCGCGCTTCAGTTGACTTGCCGTTTTTTCAAAGAAGGTTGCCAAGCCCTTTTCATCTTGAAAAAGCAGATTTGAAAACTGCCCATAAAAGATCGCTTTCAGTAACTCAGGATGAATCTTTTTGGCCACTTTTTGAATCGCACGGTTAAAGCGCATGACAGCCTTCAATCCCAGCATGAGCGACGCAGCAGGCAGCGGGTTTGCATTGTCTTGCGCATGTACCGTGATGCTGGCCACCCCTGAGCTCAAGAGATAGTCTGAGAGATCTTGCTCGTTTTTCAGGTACTGTTCTTTTTTATCTTTTTTCACTTTGTACAAGGGCGGCTGGGCAATATACAAATACCCCTTTTCCACCACCAGCGGCATTTGGCGGTAGAAGAAAGTCAGTAGCAGCGTACGAATGTGCGAGCCATCGACATCGGCATCGGTCATGATGACGATCTTGTGATAGCGAATTTTACTGATATCAAAGTCATCTTTGCCGATGCCTGCTCCTAAGGCCGTAATCAGGATTTTGATTTCCTCAAACGAGAGCATTTTATCAAAGCGGGCTTTTTCCACATTCAAGATCTTGCCTTTTAAGGGTAGGATCGCTTGGTTTTTGCGGTCTCGCCCCTGCTTGGCCGAGCCGCCGGCGCTGTCTCCTTCGACTAAGAAAATCTCACACAACGCCGGGTCGCGCTCCTGACAATCGGCCATCTTGCCAGGCAAGCCGCCAAAATCGAGCGCCGTCTTTCGCCGTGTTAGTTCGCGGGCTTTCCTGGCAGCAATGCGCGCAAGCGCAGCGTCAATAGCTTTTTGAATGACCTTTTTCGCCACACTTGGGTTTTGCTCAAAGAAACTGGTCAGCCGCTCATAGACTACCGCGTTGGTGTAACCCTCCACCTCGCTGTTTCCTAGTTTGGTTTTCGTTTGCCCTTCAAATTGCGGTTCAGGTACCTTGACGCTAATCACGCAAGCCATCCCCTCGCGGATGTCTTCGCCTGAGAGCGACTCCTTCAGCGTCTTCATCAGACCTGATTCTTGGGCAAACTTATTGACCACTCGGGTGAGCGCGTTACGAAAGCCTGAGACGTGGGTGCCACCTTCAATCGTGTTAATGTTGTTGACGTAAGAGTAGATGTTCTCGGAGTAAGAATCATTCCACTGCATAGCTACTTCCAGTAAGATGCCATCTTTTTGATTGGCCTGATTGGAAATGTAGATCACTTTGTCATGGAGTTTTTGCTTGGCCTTGTTAATGAACCCGACAAATTCTAGCAGGCCGCCCACGAAGTGAAAATCAAAGCTTTTCACAGGCTCTACCCGTTCATCGACCAGCCGAATCGCCAAGTTACTGTTCAAGAATCCTAATTCTCGTAAACGATTCGCCAGTAGCTCGCTGTTAAATTCCAGCACTTCAAAAATTTCGCTATCTAATTTAAAAGTTGTTCTAGTCCCTCGTTGCTGCGAAGGACC
>JAYTHP010000204.1:0-2898 GCA_043732485.1 Oligoflexia bacterium | reverse complement strand
AAAGCGCCCAAAACCCTTTCCTCGCCTACAGGCCCCTAGGGCAGAAGCAAGAGCCCAAATGGTTAAGCAGATGGCGGCTTAAGTCAGTGCCATTGGGCTTGGGACGGGCTGAGGTTGTTGGTCTTGATTGCTTCAAGCGGATTGCAAACCTGTCGCGTTAGGGGGGGTGGGAGCGGGGGCGGAGGAGGTGCATGTTTGTTGTTGGGTTTTTTTGCAGGGGTGAGTTTTGATGAAACCGCAGACAGCTGTCAAACTTTCAGTCAGCCAGCTTGCGCCACCCAGAGCAAAAGTGGGTGGGGGAGAGAGGCGTGCGGTTTAAGGCCTAGCGGTGGGCCGGATTGGTTTCCTGTGAAAGCGCGGCGCGAAGTGTGAAGCCAGGGCAGGTCGTTGGTAGGCCCCGGGGGTCCTGGGTGCTGAGGGGAGTCTGAGCGCCGGAGGCTAAATTCCGGCATCAGGAAGGTGTGTGTGTCTTAGCTTCAGCTTGCTGAGCTGTGCACCCTAAGCTTGTGCCTGCTCCCTGCAGTATTGCACCGAAAACGGCCCTCGACGGTTAGGGGTCCGAAATCGCTGGCTGAGCCGGACGGTCGGCAGCACCGGGGATCATCCGCGAAAAAGGGCAAGAAAGTCGCAAAGGGGAGGTTGCTGTTGGCGGACTTTCTCCGCTTTACGCCTTAATCTGTGCCACCCAGAGACACCTGATTGAGCTCGCAGCCACTCGTGCCTGACGACTGAAAGAAGGCTTTGAAGTAGATCTGGCCTAGCGAGCCAAACGACGCGACGTTCGTATTGACGACGGTCGCCGCATTGGCCGTGGCCGTCGTTTGTGCGTGATCAGGAACAGAAGGAGGGCCTCATGGGTTGAGGGGATTTCAAAGCTGGCGTTGATGCGGGCTCTGAGTGAGCGCCGACTTGCAGAGCTGCGCGTCAGTGCTTTGAGAACGGAGGGAAGCGTTTAATTGTGAATGTGTCCTAAACGGTCCAGGCGTTGGGTGACAGGAAGCAGTTGGGCTGATCAGGGTGCGGGAGATTTTTGTGAGGCCAGAGGAAGCGGGTGACTCAACGTACACCCTCTCTGATGCCCGGGTAGCAAGTCCTAAAAAAACATTATGGTCCTTGCATGAAAGCGAGGAACACGATGGGGTTATTTTTTATGGGAAATTGGGGGTGTCACCGACAGCTTTTGGTCCTAGAGTTCAATCAGGGCCTCCTCGGTTGAAAGTCTGCTGTCTAATGTGGGGAGGTGACGAGGCCGGCCTCGCTGAGACCCTTTTGGGTCAGTTCACAACTTTATGAGCTGATACCTTTCCCTTGCTTTTTTACTCCTACCTCAGGTGTTTGGGGAGCACAATCTCATCGTGGACAGTGGCGAAGTGATCGGAGGATGCGGGGATGTAGAGAAGAGATAGAGCAGGGCGGCTGACCGCCACCTGACGCTTTTGTGGCCAGGCAATGGTGTCTGATCTTCCTCGGCTAATCGGTGCCTGCAAGTCCAATCTGGTTGAGTTCGCAGGCGCTAGAGCCTGAGGATTGAAAGAAAGCCTTAAAATAGACTGAGCTTGTCGAGCCAAAGGAGGCAATATTGCTGTTAACCACGGTCGCCGAGTTAGCAGTTGCGGTGGTTCCCCCGGCGGTGGCCCAGGCAGATCCGTTCCAATACATCCAGGGCCCCGAACTGCTTGAGCCTAAATTATAGACTAGCCCATTGGCACAACTGCCTGATCCTAAGGTTTCAAGAAACGAGCTGAGGCTATAAAACGACACGCCCTGGTTGCTGATTAGCGTGGGTGCGGTGGAATCATAATGGGTGGGGCCGATGGAAACGGCGCTGAGTTCAGGTGAGCAAGCCAGTCCGCTGGTTCCGCCGTAAGTGCACAGGCCGCCAGTATCGTTGGATTCAAGAATTGCTCGGTATTGAAAATAGCGGTTGGTCGGTAACACAGAGCTTGTCAGTGAGGGGAAGCTTGAAAAGGTCATGCTCGGTAAGGTGGTGAGCACGGAATCGGATGAGGTTAAATCTCCGCCGTCCTTTGCAATTAAGTTGTTGTTGTTTTCCGAAAAGTAGGTCTGGTTGGTGCCATCGCTTCCGATCCAAGTAGGTGATCCCGTCGTGCAGGTGGAATCCGAGCAAGAGCGGACCTGGTATTTTATGCGGTTAACGCCGTGGCGGTAGAGCTCGAGGATTTCGTTGGTGGCGCAGATGTTGGTGCCGTCGCAAAGCGCGCGGTTCCAGATCGCGATTTCATCGATTAGGCCGTTGAAGTGCGCACCGCCAAGGGTCCCGATACCCCCCTGTGTCAGGATAGTTGTCGCGTGCAAAAATTCACTGTGGTTTGAGCCTTAATCATAAAACATTCTCCCAAAAAAAGTTCTGCTGTGAGTCAGTTCTTGTGATTATGCTTGATGGAAAGTGAACCAGGCAAGACTATTAATGAGAAATTTATCGTCCTTGCGAGCCTCACTGTGACGTAAGACTTGATGCGATCGGCGCAAGCGTTGGGCTCAAGGGTCTGCGCTTTTCTCTGCTTGTTTCATGGGCTTACGGGCAATCAGACCCACGCCCTCGCGGCCATCTTGCCTGAGGTCGTTGGGGTAATCGGCGCGCTCGAAGAATTGGCAGACCTCAATTTTAAATCATGCCTGGTGGAAAACGCGGCTGAGTGAGGGTGGGTCAAGGAGGTTCATCATCTGCGGAACCGCGGAGGTTCGTGGGTGACCGTAGAGCGTCAGATCAGGGATGAGTCCAGGCCACGGGTCCCCTGATTGCTTGCGGGCTTCATAAGTGGGGAGAAAAGCCTCTAAGCCCTTGAGGTAGGGGGTATCGGTAATGACGAAGACTTTGCCACCAGGGGTGAGCCACTCAAAGATTTTTTGAGCGGCAAGTTCGATGTGTTGAGGCGT
>JAYTHP010000203.1:0-2917 GCA_043732485.1 Oligoflexia bacterium | reverse complement strand
TTTGAGTTGGCTTTGCGGAACTTGATTTTGCGACATGGACACGACTTCCCCGCCCGTTTTGGGCACTGTTGGCCTTAAATTTACGACGCTTTCTTTTGGGTTTACCGGGAATTTTTAGGGAAAAAGACCAAAAAAAAGGATTTTTTGCTCCTATTTTAAGCTAACCGGCCCCCCCCTAACTGCAACGACGCATCATTACATCTACTTCATTACATCTACTTAACCTGCCCTTCCGATTATGCAAAGACCACCAGCGCGAGGCAACCCTAAACAACGAAAATCACGAAAAAAATAAAAAAATGGATAAAAATATTCTGTTCAATTTTTTCTTCCCCGAAAAACCGAACCACGCTTGATGTTTTCAGAATTGAGATCGACTCGAGATTAACTCAGGCTTGCAGCAGGACGAAGCCTCCTTAGACTAAACCAGACTGAACCAGACCTACGACACTTGAGCAGACTGGAGTGCCAGAACACGCCAAAAAGCTGACGGCACGCCCCCAGCGACTGCGATACCTGAACTGCAACCCCCATCAATCAACCCGCCGTTGAACGAACGAGCGACCTCAAAGATCTCATGGATCTTTCGTTGAGTGGGTAAAAGCAAAGCTCCCCCGCCGCGCCGTCATCACCTGGCAAGCACTCCCTAGCACTCCTGAGCGCCAACAACTCATCGCCGCGCAGCGCGCTCCTGCGATATCCGCGCAAGCACGCTGTTCAAACCGCTGCCTTCAGGCCTTAAGGGGTCGTTACTCGCTTGCTGTCGGCTGTGGGTTTTTCTTAAACCAGGGAATCAAGCAAGAGGTCTCCGCTTGGTAGCGTCGGTAGGCGTCCCCTCTGGTTTTTAAGGCCTGCTTTTCGTTAGGACCAACGCCTGTCACCCAAACTAAAAGACCGAGCATCGCGAGCGGGCAAATGAGGGCTAGCCATCCCAGCGGCGAAGAAAAGGCAAGAGCGGCAAAACCACACCAAATCACCGCCTCAAAAAAGTAATTGGGATGCCTGGAGTATTGCCATAAACCCCGCTTGCAAATGCCACCCCTCTCTTTGGCTTGCATTTTAAATTGCGCCAACTGCCTATCTGCCAAAGTCTCACCCCACCAACCCACCATGACCAGCACTCCCCCTAGCACTTCTGCCACCCGGGGAAACGCTCCGCCATCTACCGAGAGAATCAGAAACGGCAGGGAAAAAAACACCACGAGCAGCGCCTGAAACTGAAAGAACAAAAAAGAGTAAACGAGCACCAGACCCTGCCATTGCTCCCGCAAAGTCTGATACCTTAAGTCCTCTTGCGGATAATGCCGCCGTAAGCGTATCGCTAAATGCCCAGCAAGCCTTAAACTCCAGAGCAACACCCAAAATGACGTCAGCCCTACCCGTCCCCAAGGCGCTGAGCCACTCAGCAGGGCAATCACTGCCGTCACCGCAATACCTAAAGCCCACAAGACATCCACCAGGCTAAAAAAGCGCAAGTAGGAAGCAATCCACCAAACAAAGGTAAACGCAAAACTCGCGATCACGACGGCGCGCAGCAGCAAACTCTCGATGAGGAGTTGAGAAAAATCTGAGTCATCCATGCTTTTAAAATTCCTTTTTCTTTCATACCCTTGTTTTTTAAAGACTTTCGAAGACGGCCGCTCTGAGGCGACACCGCACTTGCGTGCGACGAGCTCCACCAAGTACTAAGCAAGTGCGCGCTCTCTTTTTAAGCATAAGCGAGAACCGCTCAAAAAGACACCCGGGTTCATTTTTGCTGCGCTTAACCTACCCCAAAACCACGCTCAGTGATCAACTCGAGTCGCGCAACGAGGACAAAAACGCGCGATCCCCCAAGGCAACCCGCCACCTCCGCCGCACTCTCGAGACGGCCAAAGAGTCTCTTGCCAAAATTTTGACTACTCCCCAGTCAACCTCACCAAGAACGAGAACGCATCGCCCCTGGCCTAGGCCCCGGTGGCCCCCCCCCTCTCCCTCATCATAAAAAATCAAAATAATACGCACTCCATGCCAGAAAAATATTCAGATTTCAGGACTTAAAGTTGATCTCTAACAGGCGATCTCGCCTCGACTTTGAAAACCCGACGACGACGACGAGGAGGAGGAGGAGGAGTCTTGCCTGAGCGGCGCCCCCAAACCAAAATCGATCCGTTAGCAATTTTTATTTGAAACTTGCGTTTAAATACAAGTTTCGTAGGGCAAATAAGGTCAGGCGTCACTACCAGTGATCAATGTAAGTGCACCTGAGCTTGTTTGAGGAAGTCATCATTAATAACCACTACAACTCACACTACGAGGAAAAGCACCGAGCATCAGTGAACGATGTTCAGTGAACGATGTTCAGTGAACGATGTAATGATCCTAGAGTTGGTCCGGGCTCCAGATGGGGCTTGGAGTTTCCTGTGGAAGGAACAGACACAGGGGCTTTCGAGTATTTCAAGACCGACCGACTTTTTCTAAAAAGACAAGCCTTCTCGGTTAATTGGGCTTACCCATCCCAAGGAGTCCTTCATTGAGGTTCGCAGTGCTTTTAGGAGGAATGATGTCAAAAAGATGACCCAGTGAAGAAACTTTAAAGCTAATGGATAAAAGCTGGTCCGGGAAAAACCTGCGGCACCGCTCCACCCTCATGCGAGTGCGCGTGAACGCTTTAAGTTTGACTTGTGCAAAAAACTCCTCATCCACATGAAGGATAAGGGGCTAAGCCCACTTCAGCTTGCCAAACTGCTTGACATTCATGAATCTCGAGTCAGTGATATTATTCTTGGTAGAGTAAAGCGCATGACGGTAGATCGACTGATGTCTTGCATAGAACTTGTGGATCATAAAGCCAACTTTGGGATAGCCTAAGTTACTAAAAACCTAAAGAGGCTTGGAGAATCTAAGGCCCGTTTTAGGAATGAACACACACACACAC
>JAYTHP010000202.1:0-2925 GCA_043732485.1 Oligoflexia bacterium | reverse complement strand
CTTGCGCAAGCACCTTGAGCAGCAACTGCTCCCGGGAAACCGCGCGGTCGTCTAGCCTAATGTCGCATCCCGCACCGCGGCCCAGCACGATGTCCCCTACGAGCGCCACGCTCTTGAGCCATTGCCCCTGATAGTGGATTGACATAAAGGGTTGGAGTTTCTGCTGCTGGTCCATCAGCTCAGATCCCCCTCACAATCCCTGGTTTTTTGTTCCATGGCGCGCTCCACCGCTTCACACTGCGATTTTGCTTCCCGGTAATCAGGGTGACCCCGCTCACGGTTTAAAAGTCTCAAAATGCGCTTAAAATTGAGTTTCGCTTCCTTAAGCTTGCCCGATTGAAAGGCGTGCGCTGCCAAGGTTTTGCAGTTTTTAATCTCAGCGATGACCGAAGTTTGGCAATTTTCCAGGTAAATACGGGCAAGCTTATGCCCAGGCGCCACCTGCAAGACGGTTTCAAACTGAATGCGAGCGCGCAGGAAGTTGCCGTTCAGGTATTCCCGAAAACCCTGCTTAAAGAAGGTCTCAGCCACCCGATTTTTTTCGTAATTGTTACGCGATAAATCGACCTGCGGCGCGTCGTCTTGGCCCTGGCTGCCCTGCCCCGCATCAGCCTCGCCGCTTGTGCCTGCGGGCATTTTTTTGCCGTCCAACGCCTGCTTTTGCCGGCTTCCTGCCTTACTCCCCCCCAACCCGACTTTTCCCGGCTGTAAGTTGGGCAAAATGATCAAACCCACCACCACGATCCCTAAGACCACGCTCAGAGGGCTGAGCTTTTTTGCCTGCTTGCCACGTACCAAGTCAGCCTGAAAGCCAGCCTCAGCCCTTGACGACGACGATCGACTAAATAGTCGATTCAAACCAACGCTTGGCGGCGGGGAAAGTGAGCCTGAGGCTATCCCCAACGACGAGGGCAGGGAGACGCCACCCCCACCGACCACCGCCGCAGGTCCGGGGTAGGGCTGTAGCCCTTTTTGCTTGAGCTCTTGAGCGCTTTTGACGAAATCCAGCGCGCGGGGTAAGGCCACAAGCTCACGGGTGTCGCTTGAGCCTGAAGCAAAAAACTCCAACGTGCTCTCCCCCAAGGTTAAGGTATGGCCGTTTTGCAAAAACCCCTGCTGCGCGGACTTGCCGTTATGTAAAATGCCGTTCACACTGTTGCGATCCTTAACCATCCATCCTTGAGGCGTTTCCAAGATCTCGGCATGAACGCGTGAAGCCTTCAGGTCAGTCAGCACCAGGTCATTATCCTCACCACGACCGACCGTCGCTCTGGGGCCCACCACAATAAACACCACCCCGTAATCAGGGCCTCGCATGACCTTCAGGCGTGCTCGCTCGCCTGGCTGTCTGGGCACTTTGTGTTTCTGTTTAATCCGTAAGGCGCTTCCCAAAGACTCGCTCCCTTCATGTTTCTGATTTAAAACTTCCGACTTTGTTGCTTCTCACCGTCGCGTCTTTTTTCACCGTTGCCAGTCAACCGCGTACGGCCCTACCCCCCCCCCCTTGTTTTTCAAGTCTCAAGCCTCACAATTAACAGTAAGTAGGCTTGCGGCTGACCCTTGCCAGCCTCAAACCCCCCGCAATAGACCTTGCAACCCACACCCGCAAAATCGTAATCTTCACTCACTCCGGCGCCAACGTCGCCAAAGCCTGGCACAACCGCCGCCCGCTCGAGCAGATCGCTAAAAAAGCTGCCCAGCGACTCATCGCGTGCCACCTCGGAAAGCTCACTGCCTTGCGCGGCATCGGCGTGAATCCCACTCATTTCCTCAAACACCGGGTTGAGATAAGCAATCTTGCGATCACGATCGAGCACCACAACCCCTTGCTGCTGCAAAGCCGCACCGACCATCGTCAGCGGTCCCAAATTATCCTCCACCCAAGCACGTGCGTTCAGCGCGTCGCCTGGAAAACCAGCCCCCACTCCTGCGCCTCCCGCGCCAGCTGGCGCCGCAGCCGTCAGTTGACTCAAGCGCTGTAAAGCCACGTTAATGATCTCCCACAAGGAATCGAGCTCCTGGACACAGTAGGCATGACTCACCTGGTTGATCTCCCCTTTCAAGGCGCGGTCCATGTCGTCGTTTAAAACTAAATACGGCTTCAGCGTCAGGCGATAAACGATTAACAGCAGCAACCCGGCAAGCAACGCGGTGAATAAGAAGCTTTTGGAGTAAATCACCCCCATCTCCCCCCAACCCAGCGTCGAGAGCGAGGTGTCAATGGAGACAATCGCCATGGCCGCCACCACGTTTTTGCCAGCCTCGATGCTCATGACTTTCACAGGCTCGACTGCCACCACCAGATCGTCACTCTCGCGGGTGAAGCCGGTTTCTTGCCCCTCTTGATAGCGCGCCTTGCCGATCACCGCGGTGGTCGCTTCAAATCCCGCCGTGAGATACTGATTGAGCTGCGAGCCTGGCGCGAGAATCCGACTATCTAAATCGACCAAGAGCGCAACTTTCACGCCCCAAGCGCTCTCGGCTAAGCCGATTTCCGTTTTGGTCTCGGCGTGATTGGCTAACACCGAGGCATTGCGCCAGGCAATCTCTTTGGCCATAAATTCTGCGCGGTGGGTGGCCTCACGCACCAGAGACATTTGGTTCAACTCCAGCAGCGGCTGAATCGTCACCGCCAGATTCACCATCACCATGAGCAAGAAAAAACCTGATAAAATGAGGTTCCACTCGTAACCCAAATTCAGTTGGTAAAACGGCTGCATCACTCGCGTCTCAAAAAACCACATCAGACGCCCTAAGGTATCGCGCGGTTGCTGGCCTAACGCCTCCAGGTCAAGCCTACGACCCCCAAGCCCGCCGCTACCGCCTCCTGCTCCTTGAGCAAGCGGCGGGAAAAGATCCAGGCCGCCCCCCGCGCGCTGCTCCGCGTGCCAGTTTGCCGGCAAGGCGTCATGACCGATCCGCAGC
>JAYTHP010000201.1:0-2927 GCA_043732485.1 Oligoflexia bacterium | reverse complement strand
AACTACCGACTGCGGGCCCTCACCCTCCGCATCGCGCCGCTTGGCCGCGCTGGCGCGGCCATCCTTGCAGTAGCGCTCAGAGGTACTCACTTGCGCCTTGACTCCCTCGATTTAGGTTTTTGCGCTTTAGGTGATGACGGCGCCATCTTGCTCGCATGCGGATTGCAAGCGGGCCACACGCAACTCACCCACATGGATCTCGAATTTAACAACATTACCTTCTGCGGAGCACTTGCCATCAACCGTGCCTTAGCCCAAAGCACAAGCACAAAATCCGGCTGCTGTAGCCTAAAAACGTAGAATCTCTTTGGCAACCGCTTGAGTCAAAAAGAGCTCACCGAGCTGCCGCCATGTCAGCTGACTGGTTCCTGCACAACGCTTTAACCCTCAAAACAAGAGCAATGAAAGATCACCCAACCATGCCCTCTTCAAGATCGTCACTTTCAACGACACCACGCTACGGAAGCTCCCCCGAGAATCACCAGCATTGCCAAAAAACTAGGAAGAACCTCCCCTTAGAAAGGGCCACCCACGAACCTGCTAACACCGCACAACGCTTCACTCGGCGGCTATTGCTGCCCCTGCTCTTGCTCCTGGCACTGCTTCACCCCTTGCAACCTTGCCTCGCCATGCTCAGCACTCCCACAGCTCCGCTCCCGTGTGAGGACGCAAGCGCGCAAAGGAGGAGCCATGAGCAGCAGCCACAAGATGTCACAGGGCAAGCAGGAGCGTACGCAAAAACGCACGAAGCCGCACAAGACGACGCTGCTTTAGCCCAGCAAAGCGGTGTCGCTCCCGCACCGACCTGGGCCGACTCTTTGTTTGGCACTCTGACGCGCAGGCAGCAGGCAGAAGCGCTTGAAGCACGCTTGGCAGCCTCACAAGCAAGCTTTGATCCCGCCGCACCCGGGTGGGATGCGTGGTTGCTGAGTGAAGTGGCCACAGACCAAGACGGAAAAATCATCCAAGGGAGCCACGATAGCAGTCCTCGGGGTGGTAGCAGCAATCACCGCAAAACTCCTGCGAATTCGGGTCCTGACCCCCTGGTGTTTTGGGCGTACCGGGATCAAAGAGAGCGTTTGCTGCAAGCCTTACTCACCAACCCGCTGATCCTGGCGCGCGACGCGCAAGGCAATACCCTCTTGCATGAGGTAGCAGCCGCAACTCTTTCTACGAGCGACACACCTACCCACAACGAACGGCTGCTCCAGCAACTTTTAACGCGTGAGGATTTAAAGCGCATCAGAAATCAGCAGCAACAAACCTTCTTGCATCTAGCCGCAGCCCACGGACACCTGCGCCTACTAACGCTTTGTCTGAACGACCCCTTGATGCTGGCGCAAGACCACAAAGGTCAAACGGTCTTGCATCTTGCAGCAGAGCACGGCCAGCAAGCCTCACTCCAAGCCCTGCAAGGCGTGCCGCACTTGCGCGAACTCCGCAATGAGTGCGGTGAAACTTTCTTGCTCCTTGCAGCTCGGCAAGGGAGAGGCGAAATCCTGCAAAACTTCTTGAGCGATCCGCTTCTGCTGGCGCAAGATGATTTAGGCCATAGCGTCTTGCACCTAGCGGCGCTTAATGGCCACCTGGAGGTCGTGCAACTCTTGCAATTGCCTGCACTGCGTGCACTAAAAAACGTCATTGCAGCTAATTTCTTGCACCTTGCGGCTGCCAGAGGAAATACTCCCATCCTGCAAGCGGCGTTCCAGCAAGGATATCGCAGACCGCTTGAACCTTTCGACCACCCCACGTCTCCTGACCCACTCTTGCTTGAGCAAGACCAGATGGGCAACACCCCGCTCCACCTGGCTGCGCGGGCCGGTCATCTCGCAATTGTTGCACTTTTACGCAATCACCCTCACTCACCGCATCCTCATCCGCAGCTCTTAGCAACGCTGGGGAGCGCCCCAGCGCTTTTGAGAAACCACCAGGGGTTGACCTATCTGCATCACGCAGCCGCCAAAGGACACCTGAGCCTCCTCCAAGCGGAGGCGCAAGACTCACTGCGCTTTTTAGACAGGTTCGGAGCACAAGATCACGACGGCCATACCGTCTTGCATCTGGCAGCACTCGCAGGTCATCTCACTCTTCTCCAGCAGATTGCCTGGCCAGACGAGCTGCGTCAGAAAAAAAATAAGTTCGGCGCCCATTTCTTGCACTCTGCAGCCAGTCAAGGTCATCTTGCGATCCTTGAAGCGTTTTTAAGTGACCCTGAACTTTTTAGTCAAGACCAAGGGGGCAACTCCGTCTTGCATATCGCAGCAGGCTGGGGGCATCTTGAACTGATAGATGGTCTTTTACGCCAAGCCGACGCGGGCCGGATCTTGTGCAATTTAGTCAATTCCCAAGGTGAAAACCCGCTGCATGTCGCGGTTCACTGCAAGCAAGTCGCGCTGGTCAAGGCCCTGCGGGAGACCCCGTGGTTCGAGCAGGCGCGAGCCGATGGCAAAACAGCCTGGGATTTAGCGGTGGACCAGCAACACCCACGGATGACCCAGCTGCTTAAGCAAGAGGCGACCATTAGGCACGCCTTTGCGCAAACCGAAGCAGGCTTACAAGCCTCCCCCACCCCGCCCGAAATGCCCCTCGCTAGCGCCGGCAGACTGCAGGCGCGCGCCTTGATCTTAGAAATGATGACCCAGAGCGATCAGGAGCTGGAGATTTACCATCCCGAACGCGAAAGCGTGATGCGCAAACGGCTTGCCAGACGGCTGATCGCCTCCTTAAGCCACCTAGAAGCGCGCTACCCGCAAGCCCGCCAACCCCAGGGCGTGCAACAGGCTCTGAGGCAAGTCTTGCAAGCGGTGCGCACTTTTCAACCGCAAACCTCCTTACAACTCCACCAAAGGAATGCGGCCTTGCGCTTCTTAGCCTCAGTGCAACAAGACGGCACGGAGATCCTCAGTGAAATCTTCCAGCTCACGCTG
>JAYTHP010000200.1:0-25715 GCA_043732485.1 Oligoflexia bacterium | reverse complement strand
AAGTGGATCTGGATGAGCACAAAAAGCCTGTGATGAAGGATTTCTTCCTCAAGGCCGTGCTCGTCAACCCGTCCAATCCCGAGCGCGCCTTGTTGCTTGCCAAGAAGGCGGCAGAATCTGGCTTCATCTTGAACTCCGTGAAAACCCAGTGCCATTTTGATTTTCAGGTGGCAAGCTCACCCGGAGGCTAAGGGCAAGGTTTTTTTCTCAAGCCTGCCCTTTCACCTTGCCCACCACAACACAACCACAACTCAAAACGCTTCAGCACTCTGCTTAAGAACTCTAAGGACGAGATTTTCTTGCATCAGCCAGTAGCACCCCCCCCCACTGCAGAAGAGCTTGCCCGCACCCTTTGGGACGTGGTGATCATTGGCGCAGGGATTGCTGGGCTAGCGGCCCGCCAGCGGCTGCAAGCCCAAGGACTACGGGTGTTAACGCTTGAAAAAAGCCGTGGTTTGGGTGGTCGGGCTAGCACCAGGCGGGCGCAGGGCTTCTTTTTTGATTTAGGGCTGCAGTATTTTCAGTTATCGCGTCCTGAAGCTACCAAGCCCTCGTCCTCGCAGTCCACCCCGACGCCCACTGACCCGCCTTGGAATGATCTCAGTCAAGCTAGCTTGCCCGTGAAACTGCTTACGATGCAGCAAGCGACGTCGCAAACGGTGATTCATCCGCAAGGGATGAGCAAGCTGTCTGAGCTTTTTTTAATCCAACCACCCCTCACCCCCTCCTCCCTACTTGCGCAAGACCGCTGCCCGATCTTGCGCCAAGTGCGCGCCACTGAGCTTCGTTACCGCGAAGCGCAGTGGCAAGTCCACACCGACACGCTTGCCTTCCCCCTCAGCGCATCCTCGCTGCTGCTGTCTGCGCCGGTGCCGCAGGCCTTAGAATTGCTCGGGCCTAAGCAAACCGGCCTTCTGCTGCCCACCCAGGCGGCTTACCTCAAGCAGTACCGCTATGAGCCTTGCATCAGCCTCGCCTTGCACTCGGAGCACCGCTTGCTCGCATTACCCGGGCCCTTTGCTGCCTCCGGAGTGGCCTTAAATCCGGCGCCTGAGATTCTTGCACTGTTTGATCAAAGGCAAAAAGGACTGGCGCAAGAGGCCTCTCTTGTCGTCATTCATTTGACGCCTGCGTTTTCGCGGATGCTTTGGGAGGAAAGTGATGAGAGCATTCTCCAGGCCGTACGCGTGAAATTGCAGCCGCTCTTGCCAGCCTTGAGCCCGCCCCTGCTGCCCTTTTACCTGCACGCTGGGCAGTCGCCGCAGGGCATCGCTCTCCAAGAGGGAGTAGGCGCCTGGATTCAAAAGTGGCGTTACGCTCAGCCTGGGCCAGACAACAAGGCTTTTCAAGATTATTGTGTTTTACACTTTCAAGCAAGCCAGCGGATCCCGCCGCACCAGCCTCTGGTTTTAATCGGCGACAGTTTTCCAACGCCGCTCGTGCCACAAGCGCAACCCGCAGAGCGTGCCTTTCACTCCGGACGAAGCGCAGCCGAGTATCTGCTCGAGCTGCGCAGCCCCTAAGCAAGGCGCAATCCAGCGTCCCAACGCGGGGCTTCAAGCCCCCCCCCCACTCCAAGTCCTCGCAACTCAACACGGGGCAAAAAAATAGACAAGTGCTGGCGAAGGACGCAGAAGGGTTTCGTGGAGGGGGAGGGGGTCTCATGGGTGGAACGTGACAGGCAAACCCGAGTCACTCCATCACGCCAACGTTGCTTCATACTGACAGTCGCACAACTACCACCGCCACCTGCCGCGCCTGCTAACGCGAGCTTAAAGTCAGTCCTAAATCAAGACCGAGCAACAGCCCCAACAAGGAGCGTGTCACTTTCTTACTGTGCAGTTGAGCAAACTCAACGAAATGCTCCTCACGCGGGGAATAGACATGGAACTTCCGCTGACGCTGCGCCCATTTGCTCCACCGACTACTCCCGTGCGGAACATCAGGCGCCCCCCAGACAAGGCACCAACCATAGTAATGCAGCCGTTTGGCCAGGACACGAAAAATTATCGGTCGATAATGCTCCGCCGCCGCGAAAAGCAACCCACTCACGGTCTGCCGCAATAGAATGTTACGCATTTTTTTCCGCAAAAATGTCTTCTTGTTTACAACGGTCGTCGGGTTCTTGGTCTCTTTGGTCTTATGAGGCCGTCGTTGAAGTAACGGGCCTGACACAAGCCCCGGGCTTTGTTGTTGTAAACCCTGTTGATTGCGGGGGTTGCGTGCTTGCGCCTGGAGTGCCTGACCCAGTGGCGAAAAACTCGCTTTCTGAGTGATCTCATCTTGTACCTGGTCCGGTACCTGGTCCGGCACCTGCTCTAGCTCCTGGCGCTCTTCTTCAGCGTCAGCCTCACTTTCCTCAGGCTCGTTTTCCCCAGGCTCATCCCCGGCGTGCAGTAAGGGGAGCACCTCAGTTGGCTCCTCCTGGACCCAAGCCTCAAGCGCTCGCTGCTCGCTTACCCAGCGCTCAAGACTCTCCAGGGTGAAGGCTTGGCGTTTTTCTGGTGACTCTTTCGGGTTAAAACACTGCTTAAACTGCCGAGTATCGACTTTTCGCAGCAGCTTGCGCTTGTGTGCAAGATAGAACTTCTCAGTGTCCCATTGAAACTGCTCAGCCCATTGTAAAAAAAACTGCCCATAGAGACAGTGCCTAATCTTTTTATTAGCCTGACGATCCGCCCGCTTGCACCCACCCCTTTGCCCGTCCTGACTCGGACTTGCACCGACTGAACTCGACCTGCCTGAGCTATGCGAAGTTGCTGTCCCCGCACGCTCCGCTCCCGCGGCTTGAGCCAGCGGCTGGCTTGCAAGCAGCCAGACCACAAGGCATACCGTTAAGTGCGCAAACTGCAAAAAGGTTGGAACGTTATGAAATTGACCCATAAACCATTAAAAACCCCAAAAAAGAGAAAAAAACCTTCCTCTGCCTCAGCCGCAGCTTCCTCCCCCGCACCAAAGTCCACCGACCACGACAACCCAACACCCCACCCTGAACCACTTGCCTCGCTTCAACCCCGAGGAACCGCTCAAGGCTGGGCGTGGGCAGAGGCGCAATGACGGGTGAACGATTGATTCTCTGGCACTTGCTTGTGGCGACTGCCTGGCTGTAAGCTTGCGACCTCAAATCTTTACCCCTCCTAACCGCTGAGGCTGTGAAGCACTCCTCGCGCGACTCTCAAGATCACCACCGGGGCTAGCAATAAACCAAAACAATTAAGTTTAATAATTAAGATCTGCGGCTCAAGGACGTAGCATAGAAAAAGACCAAACGCTAGTCCCAATCAAACCAAGAGAAAGCGCCACCCCATCGAAACAGGAGCCAAAGACCTTGGTAGACGCTCTCAGAGCAAACTCACGCAGGCCCCCCCCTATTTTTGCCACCCAGAGTGCCTCCCCTAGAAAGCCCGCAAGAGCTCGAAGCGCAGCGGGGCAAAAAAGAGCTCGTACCCGTTTTGGCTGTGAGGGCTGAGTGGCTGTCAGAAGTCTCAAAAGTCGCAGACAAGCGGTGTGCGAGAACTCCTGGGAGAGTCAGTTGTGAGAAGATTCCCCGAGAACAAAAAGGCGCAAGCAAACAACAGGGCAGCAAAAGCCACACAAGGTGCGGACCCCACCCCATGAGAGGGTGAAGGAAAACAACGGCGCCTTGTCACAAGGGCTTGGGCTTTAATGGGCTTTCGAAGGAGGGAGACCTGCTTGCGAGGTCTCATCCGCCCCTTAGCCTCCCCCCCCCTTTTCTCCCACGGTTTTTGCAAGGCGCGGTTAAGTCAGGAGCAGTTCGGGAGCAGTCACAAAGCGCAGGACACACACCTGCGGCGACGACTCCGAGAAAGCCCCCTGGGGCCAAGCCCCTGCGGTCTGTGAGGCTGTGTGATGCTCACCGCTGCAAAGCCTGCGCGCAAGGGGGGAACTCGGGAAGCAGCGCGGGACAAACTGACCAGCCAAACCTCCTCACCGAGGACGCCTTCCCTAACCTCTCATGCGTCCACGGCTTTAGAAAATCTCCCGGCCCGGCACTGCTCTGCCCTTTTAGGTTTTTCCAAGCTTCGCCTCGGAGCGCTTGCCCAGCTCGGCCGAGGCTTGAGCTTGCTGCAGACTCAGTAATTGTCTGAGCGTGCGATCCATGCCGTCACAAGAGCCATCCAAGAAGATGGTGTTGCCTTCGGCATTTTCCGCAAAATGTTTGATGGCATCCGTCCACATAGAAAAAAGCATGATCGAAGAATCCATCCCCGATTGTTTGATTTCATCAGCTGCATGCCTTAAGCCTTTTGCCACTTCTTCACGAAACAAAGCCACCCCTTGCCCCCGCAACTGGGCTGCCTGCCGCTCAGCTTCAGCGGCAATTTGAATGGCTCGACCTTCGGCTTCCGCCTGCTTGGTCTTGGTAATGAGCAAAGCCTGACCTTCGTTTTCTGCGGCAGCGCGCAGGTTGCTCGAAGCCACCACTTTGGCCATCGACTGAATGATCTCAGCGTCAAAACTCATGTCGTTCATCTGCAAGTCAATCAAATGATAACCCCAAGCCTCCAGACTGGGATCCAACTGCTTCTTGACTGCTTCCACAATGTCACGCCGCAAGAGCAGAATCTCCGCTTGTCTTTTAGTGGCAACAAAGCTGCGAGCACACCCCTCGACCGTACGGACTAAAGCAGTCATGAGACTGGCAGGGTCAATGAACTTAAAAGCCACATTTTTGATCGTCGCTTCCTCATGATTCAAGACCGAGTACAGCAGCATGGCCTTAAAATGGACGTTGGCCTGATCCAAGGTAATCGCCTGAAAGTTCATCTCAATGGACTGGTTTTGAATCGAAATGCGCCTCGAGACCACCTCAAAAAGTGGAATCTTAAAACTCAGCCCAGGCATGATCACTCTGCGGTATTTTCCAAACAGGGTAATGACACCAACGCTCCCCTGATCAATGGTCACCCAAGCAGAAGCGAGCAAAAAAACCGCTAAACCCAAAAAAATAATCATACCAAACCCCATATTAAAATCTATTGATTCCATGCACTTACCACCTTTTTGTCTAACTTTTTCCGCTAAGACCGATTCGCAAGCAATCGTTCTTAGCGGTTACTCCACCTATCCCCTCTGCACGCTCACTGAACTGCTGTCTGAGCATCCATCTGCCCATCAGCCGCCAGGACCCCAACCATCTGGCCATCTCTCCCAGCGCTTACTTTGACTCTAAGCCGACTGCTGCCTGCCGTCAACTCCCTCGCTTGTAAGGATTGCAGGCCTAGGACAACCAAGCGTCAAAGCAGTCCGAAGAAGGCGTCAACAAGACGAGGCAACCAAAAAAGCTTACCATGCGTCGCCGTCAGTAACGCCTCTTTGCAAACTCATCCCAACCGCCGACGAAACCGACTGAGAAAGAGAAAAAGGAGGGGGAGAGCACTCAACGAGGCGCAGCAAAAAGCCCCCACTGGCACCTCCGCACTCCAGCATCGCTCTTACAGTCCACGCAAAACCACCCCCGGCATCACTCACTCGGCACCAGCAACTCACAGTCCTACCAAGCCCCAGTTTCTTGTCCAGTTTCTCCCGCTGCTCTTCTATTGACGCGTGACGCGCACGCCGGAAATAGCAAACAAATGATTCCGGGGGCGGGGCATTGCTTGGCTCTTTGAACGCAGCAAACGCCCACAAATGGCCCCTTTCTGTTAAAAAACGCCTCCCGTAAAGTGCAATCGCAGGCCGCAGCCCGCAAGCCCCAATCACAAGATCCGTGCACCGTTTTTACTGAGGCTGAGCAGTGAGGTACGAACTAAGGGGGTCAGCCGCCCTCGCCCGAGCTGCTCTGAGCTTAATCTACGCGCAAACTCTCAGCAACTCTCAATATTAAATATTTTACACTATACTTCTAAACCCAATCATGCTAGGTTCTGCCACTCTCCTTGCTAAAGCTTCCTGTTAACGAAAGAAAATTACTGAGAGCCAAACCCAGACTTTTTCAGCTCTTCTTGGTCCCAAGGCTGCGGGATGCTCGCAACCGCCAAGACCGCAGGTACAACCCCAGAAAAGAACGCTCAACCCTTATGACACCTTTGACTTGCAAGACCCTGCTATATCCCGCTCCACCGCACCCACCCGACGCGGCTAACCAACGGGATCTCAGTCGTTTTTTTTTCTCTAAGATCGCTTCCGAAAAAGACTACCCGCGTTGGTACCTCCCTCTCAGAGCGCGCTCCCTCAGACTCTCTTGCCTACTTTTACTGATGAGGCTGATGCTGGCGCTGACGGCGGGAGCACTTCTGTTTTCCCCACCCTTTACCTCATCAAAAGCTTGGGCCATGGAGACCTCCCTAGAACATCCAGCCTCAGCCTCAGCCCCTCCGCTCACAGCAATCACCCCCCTTCAGCAAGCTCGCGCGCTGGCGGCAGACTGGGAAGCACGCCTACAGCTTCCACTCAATGAGGAAAACTCAGGTGAGTTGCAAGCTGCTTTTCCACTCAGTCTGCTCACCGAAGCAAACCCGGTTTATTGGGCTTTTAAGGATGAACACAAGACACTCATGCACGCTTTACTTCAGACTCCTGGCGCCGAGGCCATCACTTTTCAAGGTGGGTCACTGCTGCATTTTGCTGCTAAGAAAGGTAATCTACAGCTCATTCAAGACTTGATTGCCAACCATCCACGCCTAAAAACCTTAAAAGATCACCTGGGGCAAAACTTTCTCCATTTCGCAGCATCGAATGGGCACCTCAATATGATCGAAGCCTTCTTAAGCGACCCCCTCTTGCGTGAGAGCGATAAAAACGGCACCACCCCTCTGATGGCTGCGTCTGCCAGCGGTCATCTCGCGATCGTGCAGGCCTTGCAGGATCCAACCTTGAGAGGTGCGAAGGACGGTGAAGGCGCCAATGTTCTCCATTACGCAGCATGGGAAGGGCACCTCAACATAATCGAAGCCTTCTTAAGCGACCCACTCTTGCATGAGAGCGATAAAAACGGCAGGACCCCTCTGCTGTTTGCGGCTGCTAGGGGTCATCTCGCGATCGTGCAGGCCTTACAGGATCCGACCTTGAGAAAGGCGAAGGCCTCTGCTGGAGCTAATTTTCTCCATTACGCAGCATGGAAAGGGCACCTCCCCATCATTCAAGCCTTCCGTGACGACCCCCTTTTGAGTGCGCAAAATAACGTCGGAGACACCCCTTTGCTCAGCGCTGCATTTAGTGGTCACCTTGAGATCGTGAAGCTCCTGCAAAGTCAGCCTGCCCTCAGAGCAATGAAAAACCATGCGGGGGAAAACTTCCTTCATGTTGCGGCAGCACAGGGACAATTTGCCATCATTGAAAGCTTCTTGGGTGATCCCTTACTCACGCAACCCGATCACGAGGGCAACACCCCTCTCCACCTCGCCCTCCGCAAGGGTCGCATCCGTGTTGCCAAAGCGCTCCTGCACCCTCCCCTGAGTTCGCTCCAAAACGACGCCGGTGAAACCCCCTTGCACTTAGCAGCGATGCTAGGTTATCCCAGGCTCGTGAAAGATCTAAGAGAATCCCCCCTCTTTAACGTGCGGCAAAAAGATGGCCAGACGGCGCTTGCCTTGGCCAAGCTAAAAAAATATCCGCGAACCACCCAGCTTTTGACGCAAGAAGACCGTTACCGCAAACTGAGCCCCTTACTCAAGCAAGCTGGAGAGTTTCCGATTGAGGTGCGTGGCCGACACCTTGAAGCCTGGCGCCAAGAGTCAGGCGCGCGACAAGGCAAGCGGAAGCGCGAAGAGACACAAGAAGACACCCAAAACGATGCCATCCCCGAGCGCTGGAGTGGCCGGGAGACGGTCATGAAAAAGCAAGTCCTTGACCTGCTCATTACCTCAGTCAACCGCCTAGAAGAGCGCTATCCGCAAGCCGTCCCGAACTGGCGTCACTCGCTGCACCAAGCGTTTCAGTGGGTGCGCTCCTTTGTGCCGCAAAACCCACTGCAAGCCCATCAAAGAAACGCCGCCTTACGCTTTTTGGACTATCTGCATGAGCAAGGTGCAACCGTACGCAGCGAGCGGCTGCACTTAAACCTGCTCGAAGCGCTGAGCTTAGGCTGGTATGCCGGCGAAGACCCCATCCTCTTCCCAGACCCCCAAGACAGGAGAGCTCACCGCTTCGGCCTGCTCTTGGGCTTAGCGCTCAATCAGCGCGCAAATAACAAAGTGCAAGGAGCCAACCACCACGATGAGCTCGGATGGGATTCGGATGCCGACTCGATCGATCAGCAGAGCTGTGTGCACGGGAGATTCGTGCGTCTTTTCGAGCACTTAAGTCCCGCTCACCCCTGCGTGCAGCTCAACGAGACCGCCCCACAGTTCACAGGCCCCCACTTACAGCAGTTGATTTTGCAGCAAATCACGCTCGTTCACCCCTCCTTCTTTGCGTCTTTCGAGCAAGAGAAAAGACAGCAAATCCAGCAGGGACAACAGATCGCCTGCAGCGAAGGCGGTCGCCTCACTCAAGCTCAGCCACCCACAGAAGAGGCTTTTGCAGCCTATCAAGCCTACCTTGTGTCCCTTGCCCAGGAAATCCACCGACAAAACCCCCGCTTGCCGCAAGGTGAGACTTTGAGTCACTTAGAGGCCTGGGCCCAGGATCTGGATTTCCCGTAACCCCGCTCGGGCAATGGCCGACTCAAACTCCCCCCAGCCCACGCGGAAGAAAAAGAAGCGGGAAGGGCAGGGAAGGAAAGGGGAGATAGGAGCCTTTTACCGGGGCTCGTGAGTTGGTTTTTTTTACCCAAGGCCCAGAAAAAGGCCGTTTTCTCCGTAAGGCCCTCTCCCCCTCTCCTCCGGGCTGCTTCTTTGCGCGTCTCCTACTGCTCTTAGAGTCTCGCAGTCTCTTGACTCCTCAAGCGCGACAAAGGTTTATGCTTTTGACAATCCTGAAGGGCTCATGCTAACTAGCGAGATTAGCGCGTCGGGTCGGATTGTTCATTTTTTTTCTTTTGCTGGGGCCACTCCCCAAAAGCGCTCAAAGAAGTCTGAGGCAAGTCTGAGGCAAGTCTGATGCAAAAGAAGCAAACCAAACGCCAGTGAGCTGCAGCGGGTAGCAAATGCCAAACAGGGCAGACGAAGTAGAAGAGGGTTGCACGCATCGTGAGTGAGCCAAAACAGCAGGAGAAAATTGCGGTTGCTATTTTAGGGGCGACAGGCGTGGTCGGGCAGCGACTGATTACCTTACTGGAAGACCACCCCCAGTTTTTTGTCGCAGAATTAGCCTCGCAAGCCTTTAAAGAGCAAAAAAGCTATCGCCAAGCCGTGCAATGGCGCAGCGAGGGCACGTTTAGTGATCGGATCGGAGCCTTGCCCTTGCTCGACCCGAAAAGCGTGACCAGTCGCTATGTGATCTCAGCGCTGCCAGCGGAGGTGGCTCAGCAGGTGGAGCCGCTTTTAGCCCAAAGGGGGCACTGGGTGTTTAGCAACGCCTCGACTTTTCGTATGGATCCACGGGTGCCGCTGCTGATTCCTGAGATTAACTTAAGCCACTTAGCGTTACTCAAGACCCAAGCAACGGTCGGAAAAATCGTGACCAATCCCAATTGCTCCACCGTGTTTCTAGCGCTTGCCCTCGCCCCCTTGCTTGAGCATGTCCAGCTTGAGCGGGTGCATGTCGTCACCCTGCAGGCGGCAAGCGGCGCTGGGGTCCCAGGAGTTGCGGCATTTGATCTGCTCGGTAACACGATTCCCTTTATCGCAGGCGAGGAGGAGAAAATCGAAAGCGAAACCAAAAAGATCCTTGGCCCCTCACCCACCACCCCCGCGTCCTTTGAAGTGCTAGCGCAAGTCAACCGCGTCCCGGTGTTGCATGGCCACTCGGTTCAATTACAAATGCTTTTCACCCAACCCGTGTCACCGAGCGATGCGCTGGCACTTTATCGCAAGAAAAACAAGCGCTACCCCGGACTCTACGAACTGCACACCTCAGCCGATCATCCCCAGCCTGCCCGTGATTTAACTCCGCATGACTCGCGCACCCATATCGGCCGCATCAAGCAAGGACCCAACCCACGCTTACTCAGCCTGGTGGCCATGGGGCACAATCTCGTGCGCGGCGCAGCCGGGGCCGCCTTACAAAACCTGAGTGCCACCCTGGCTTACCCCACCACAGGAGACGATTAAGATGAGCTCCCCAACCAACCCTCTCAACCTCCGCACTCCGCCCACCTCGGCTTCTACAACCTCCTTTCAAGGCATCTGGACGGCGTTGATCACGCCGTTTACCGCCACAGGCGCAGTGGATGTAGCGGCCTTTCAGCGGCTGGTGCAACGCCAAATTGAGGCTGCAATTACGGGCGTTTTCATTCATGCCACCACCGGGGAAAGCACGACGCTCAGCGAACCCGAGCGCAGGCAACTGGTGCTTGCGGCGCTTGAAGTGGCGCGCTCGACCCCCTTAAAGGTTTTTGCTAGTATCGGCACGGCTTGCACTGCCACTTCCCTTGCAGACGCTCTTTGGGCGGAAGCGGCAGGCGTTGATGGCTTGCTTGCCATCACGCCCTACTACAGTAAACCCAGCCAACAAGGACTGGTGGCGCATTTTCAGGCAATAGCCGACAGACTGGAACGCGTGCCGCTGGTGTTGTACAATAACCCTGGTCGCACCGCAGTCCATCTCGAGCCTGCAACCGTAGCCCTGCTTGCCAAACACCCGCGCATCCAAGCGCTCAAGGAATCCTCAGGCAGTCTCAACACCTTCAGCGACTTGCAAGTCGCCTTGGGCCGCAACGCCGCCGGGGCTGAGGCGGTCGAGTTCACGCTGCTTGCAGGCGATGACTCGCTGTTTTTACCCTCGTTTGCCTTAGGTGCCCAAGGCTTGGTGTCGGTGGCAGCCAACCTGATCCCATCCACGATGATGAAAGTCTACCAAGCCTTAGCCTCACAAAACTGGGCTGCAGCCCAGCAGTTGCATCATCAGATTTACCCGCTCTTGCGAGACTTGTTTGTTGCCAGTAACCCGGTACCGGTTAAATTCGCGCTCTCCGCCTGGGGATGGTGTGAGCCGCACGTCAGGCTGCCGCTGGTTCCGCTTGGGCGCGAGCACCGCGTGCAACTGCAAGCCACCTTAGACAGGTTTGAGGAGGCATTTGAAGGCGCACTCGATCTGAGCGGCCATCACGGACCTACTGCGAAGCGCCATCCGCCGCCTGCGCAAGTTCAAACCGCTGCGTCTGACGCCTCACCCAACCCGGAGCTCAACCCCTCGTGCAATCTTTCACCATGACGCCAACCTCCACACAAACGCAAATCGCACCAGGGCTGGCTTTCACGAAAATGCAGGCGCTCGGGAACGACTTCATCCTGCTTGAGGATTTTGCGCTGGAAGCAGGGTCGTTTCGCGTACCTGTCTTTACCCAGCTGCTGTGTGATCGCAGAAAGGGTATCGGCGCGGATCAGGTGCTTTGGTTCTTACCCCCCCACGCCAGTGCCCATGCCCTGCCCGAAACCCCAGCCCCCCGCGCTGACGCCAGGTTGCAGATCTTTAACGCCGACGGCTCGGAAGCCGAAATGTGTGGTAACGGCGTCCGCGCCGCAGCTCAGTACTTTCTGCAAACGAAGTTGCCAAGCTTAGCGTCATCCGCTTCGCAATCCCCCCTCGTTGTGGTCTTTGAGACGGCCGCAGGACTCATTACCGCTGAAGTCTTAGGCGACTCGGTGCAAGTCACCTTAGGGGTGGCGCGCTTTGGTCCTCCGTCTGCCGCTGACGCTTCCCTCCCGCAGGCTGAGACCCTCAGCGTGCCAGATCCGACGTCGCCGCTGCTGACCTTTTACCGAGTCAACGTGGGTAACCCACATGCCGTTTTTTGGGTCGATGAACTGGACTTACCCTGGATCGCGAAAGTTAGCCCGTACATCGAGCATCACCCGCTCTTTCCGCAGCGCACTAACGTTGTTTGGGTGCAAAAACCACCCTCCCCCTGGCACGACAGCACTCCGGCCAGAGTCGAAACGCTGTCGGTGATCGTTTGGGAGCGCGGGGCAGGGCTCACGCCTGCCTGCGGAACGGGAGCGTGCGCAGCCGCGGTGGTCAGTCTTGGCTTAAAAGCGCTGCTGCTACCCCACCCTACCCCCCCTGCCTCGTCGGTTATCAAAGTGCAACTCCCCGGTGGCACTCTGACCATTGAGTGGGCGGGCGGTAGACAACACCCGATCCGCATGACAGGCGGTGCGCACTCCGTTTTCTCAGGCAGACTCAGCGAGGCTTTTCTCGCTCTAAGTCTAGCTCCCGGCACTCAGCCACGCTAAGGGACACTTTTGTCAGGCCAAGTTGGGAGCGCCTGAGGCAAGGAGTGGGGGGAGGGGTGCGTGGCTTTTGAAAAAAGTTGAGAAGAAGCGTAAAGTGCTCTAGACTAGAAAAAAGGGAGTCTGAGGCTCACTGGCTTCGTCTACATTTTGACCCAAGCTCGACTCAGTCTCCACCGAGTGACGCTCAGACCGGCTTAGCCCAGCCCAGCCTGGCCTAGCAACTCTTTAAAACCCCCATCCCCAACTCCCCTTTCGGAGGAAACCTGTTTTGCCATTGCCGCAACTTCACTTTTTCCTAAACGTAAGCTTCGCACCTAACAACCGGCTTGTCTGCGCCTGGCAGCAGGGGCGTGAGTTTGGCTTGGTCGATGAGGTGTGCCCTGTATGAAACTTTCTCAACCGGCCCGCTCCCACCCCACCACCCCTCTTGACGCTGCCCCTCGCGTTAAGCCCAAACGCTGGGTGATTAAGGTGGGCAGTAGCATGGTGTGTAACGGCGGCGAACTGCTGATGAACGACTGGATGAAGCAGGTGAGCGAATTACGCGCGGGGGAAGGGATTGAAGTCATCTGGGTGAGTTCCGGCGCCATTGCGCTTGCGGTGCAATCCACCGCCTTCCCTCCAAAGGCTGCAAAAGCTCTTGCCGAGAAGCAAGCCTTAAGCGCCATTGGCCAGCCGTTACTGATGAGCGCTTACATTCAAGCGGCCAGTCGTCAGGGCTGGCTTGCCTCGCAGATTCTTTTGACCTACAGCGACTTGAAGCATCCCGTTAGGCGGGCCAATTTTCAAAGGTCAGTGGAACAACTCTTGCGCTGGGGTGTGCTGCCGGTTTTAAATGAAAACGATGCGGTGGCAACCGCAGAAATCAAATTTGGCGACAACGACAGTCTCTCAGCCAGAGTGGCGCTGTGCTGTGGGGCTGAGCAATTAGTGATCCTAACCGACGTAGAAGGGCTCTTTGACTGCGACCCGAAAACCCACCCGCAGCAGGCCCAACGGATTGAGCATTTACCGCGCGTCACGGAAGCTTTGCTCGCAAGCATGCCTCCTGGCGCAGGCTCACAGCAAGGCACAGGCGGGATGCGCTCGAAACTACTGGCAGCGCAATTGGCTGCCACCGCAGGCATCCCGACCTGGCTCCTGAAAGGCGACACGCCGCAGGGCTTGCTCCAGATTGCCCAAAAACAGCGGGTGGGGACGTTTATTGGCGTCACTCACCCTCAAGCTGCGCATTCTACCCCTGACCTCGCCAAAAACCGGACGAAACCCTCATGAAACACTCCTTACTCCTCGCACGCCTGAAAAAACTCAAGCAGGCCGCCCACGCCTTGCGCGCCTCCTCAGCCAGACAGCGCAACCAGGTGCTTTTGCAGCTGGCCCAGCTGCTGGACGACCATCACCCGCAAATCTTGCAAGCCAACGCGCTCGATTTGAAGCGTTTTGATCAGAAATCAGACCGCAGCCCGATTGCCCAACCCAGTGCCTTTCGTGATCGCTTGGCCTTAAGCCCCGAGCGCCTGCGTGCGATGAGCCGGAGCGTGCGGGAGATTGCAGCTCTGCCTGACCCCTTAAGGGAGATCGTTGAGAGCCGCACGCTGCCCAGCGGCTTGCTGCTCAAGCGGCAGCGCGTCCCGCTCGGTTTGCTCTTTTTGATCTTTGAAGCCAGGCCCAACGTCGTGACTGAGGCCTTTGCGCTTGCCTTGAAAGCCGGTAACGTGCTGCTTCTCAAAGCTGGCCGGGAATCTCAGCGCACCACTCAAGCCCTCTACTTGCTGCTTGGGCAAGCCTGTGCTCAGGCAGGCGCTCATGCTGATTGCTTTTGGGGAGTGAGCGATCCCAAGCGCCAGCTCACCGAAGCCTTGCTAGCGCAAGACGCCTGGATTGACGTGGTGATTCCGCGGGGTGGCGCATCGTTGATTGAGTTTGTTAGCCGGAACACCCGTATTCCGATCATTAAAAACGATCGGGGCTTGTGTCACGTTTACGTCCATCACGACGCCGAGCCTTCGCTTGTCACCAACATCGTGATTAACGCCAAAACCCAACGGCCCAGTGTTTGCAATGCCATGGAGACCTTACTGGTGCATCACAAATGGGCCGCCAAGCACCTGCAGGAGCTGTATCAAGCCCTGCAACCGTTTCACGTGCAATGGCGTTGCTGTGCAAGGTCTTACCTCCTCCTCAGCGAAACGCAAAAAAAAGGCAACAAAAACCTCAAGCGGGCGGTGACAGCCGACTGGGGCCGCGAACACCTCGACTTGATCCTAAACTGTAAGATGGTCGACCGGCTTGAGGAAGCAACCGCGCATATTGACGAGTATGGCTCGAAGCACTCAGAAGCGATCTTAACGACGTCGGGGGCGGCTGCCAGACGCTTTCAAGCTGGGGTCGACGCTGCGGCCGTCTACTGGAACGCCTCCACCCGCTTCACCGATGGCTCGGCGTTAGGCTTAGGCGGTGAGATGGGGATTAGCACGCAAAAGTTGCATGTGCGCGGTCCTGTGAGCTTACGCGATTTAACCTCCATCCGGTGGTTGATTGAGGGCCAGGGACAAACCCGGGGCTAAGTGTCACCCCAAAAAAACATGAAGGGCTTGCGTGACGGGGTCCATTGAGGGTCATAAGGTATGGAATTAGGCTTTATCGGCTGCGGGCACATGGCCCAAGCCATCATTCGCGGCTTACAGCACTCAGCCACCGCAGGCGACTTTGCGATCCAGGCCACCACCCGCACGCCAGAAAAAGCGCGAGCCCTCAGTCAGGCACTCTCGATTGATTGCCACACCGACTCCAGGCGCTTGAGTGCCACTGCCGAGGTGGTGTTTTTATGCACACCCCCTTCGCAAGCCCTTGCCGTCTTGCGCGAGCTTGCCAAAGCGGACGATCCTAACGACCACCACCGACAACAACAACATCACGAGCAGCCACCACCCAAACTGCTGCTTTCAGTTTGTGCGGGGATCACGTTAGCCTCCCTGCACGGCGCGCTCACCGCAGACGACCGCAACCCCCTCCTCCATGCGACGATCATTCGCGCGATGCCTAACGCCAATTGTTTGATTCAGCAAGGGGTGACGGTGCTGACGCAAGCGGCCGACCAAAACCACCGCACGATGCTGCCACTGGCGCAATCCCTCTTTGGCCTCTTGGGTCAGGTGGTGGAACTTGATGAAAATTTGATGGACGCCGCGACCGCCTTAAGTGGTTGTGGTCCGGCGTTTGGCTTTTTCCTGATCGAGGCCTTAATCGCTGCAGGCACCCAGCTTGGCTTAAGCGTTGAGGTGGCGCAATTTTTAGTCACCCACACGCTCGCAGGCTCAGCTGCCACCCTGCTTCGCAACCCGCAGTTGCACCCTGAGGCACTGATCGCGCAGATTGCCACACCGCGCGGCTGCACCCAGGCGGCACTTGGCGTACTGGGGCAAGCCCGCGTGCGTCAGTCACTGGGCGATGCTGCGAGAGCGGCAGCCCAGCGCTCAGCGGAGCTCAGGTTTTCTTAGGCTTAGGCTCTCAGGCGGCCGCTGACTTGCGGATGCGGCGGGTCGCAGCTACCAAGACCTCTGCTTTTTCTACTTCTTCGTCGTCTTTTTTTTCTTTTTCTTGCTGATCACCAAGGGCGACTCCGTTGTCCATGGCTTGCGTCTGATGCCTGTCGCCGCTTTCACCGCGATCGCCCTGAATCAGCGCTTCCAGGGTGGCCACCCGCTGTTTGAGTTGCTCAGCTTCGGCGTGCAGTTGGCTTGAGGCGTGCGAATTGGTGCTTGAGACGGCAGTGTTGGCTTGCGTGACTTGATCGAGCTGCTGCATCGCCCGGTTCACTTCAGTCACTCCTTTGGCTTGCTCTTCTGAGGCCCCTTGGATCTCCGCCATTTTTTGGGACAACGAGTGCACGTCGCGGGTGATGACTTCCAAGGTGGCGTGACATTGTTGCGCGAGGGTGGTGCCCTGCAACACGTGCTCATCATTGCGTAAGACGAGCTGTTCTAGATCGCAGGTGGTTTCTTGGACGATGGTTTGGACCCGCGCAATGCTTTGCTGGAGCAAGACGTTAATGGCTTGGGCTGCAACCCCGCTCATTTTAGCAAGTTTTCCGACCTCTTCAGCCACCACCGCAAAGCCCTTACCAGCGGGACCGGCCCGGGCGGCTTCCACCGAGGCATTAAAAGACAGTAACTTGGTTTGAAACACGATATCATTGATGATCTGGGTCTTGTCGCCAATGGCTTCAATCATTGTTACGATCTGGGAGATTTTCTGCTGACTGGCGTTCACCTGCGTGCCGATGTTCTTGCTCGAGTGCCCGATGTCCTGGATTGCGGCTTGCACCTCGCTCATGCTCACTTGACCCTGCTGAGTGGTCTGCCGCGAGCGCTCCGCTAAGAGCAGGGAATCTTTGGCCGCTTCAGCATTTCTTGCCACCATGGCATTGATCTCCTCCATCGCGCTCACGGTTTCTTGCAAGGCTGCGGCCTGCTCGGTGGCGCTGTCAGAGAGCTTGAGGCTTGAGCCTGAGATGGTCTGCGAAGCCAGCGCCAAGCCACGCGCACCCTCGCTCAACTCATACGCCAGGGTATTTAAGGATTGATGGAGCGCGCGAATTAAAACCACACTCAAGAGGCTAAGCAGCACGCTTGCCACCAAGCCGCCAAGGAGTATGAAAGCCAGAGTGTTCTCAGCTGCGCGCTTTTGGGTTCTCGCAATCTCGTCAATGAAGCCTAATTGCTGGTCAATTAGGTCCTTCATGGCGCCAATCACCACCGTCACCTGCTGAAAAAACTCTCCCCCTGCGCGAGTCGCCACTCCCGCAGCCCTCGTTCCTTCAGCTTGATGCTCGTCTTTGATCTCGTTGCTGTTGAGCGAGGAGGCATTGCTGGTGCTGTTGTGGCTGGGCGCAGTGAAGTGCCCCGACTCGGCGTGGGTGAGCAAGGATTTAAAGGTCACCATCACCCCTTGCCACTCGGGTTTTGCAAGCAGGCTCTCAATTTTTGCTCCCATCCCGGGCGGCAGCAAGAGTGACGCGGCATGGAGATTGGCATCAATTGAGCCGCGCGCCGCAATGAGCGCCTGAAAGCGCTCCTCAGAAAGCGGCTGTTGCGCCGTGAGCGCCGCAGCCCCGTTGGCACGCAGCACGCCGGCGCTTTCTTTGGCCCCTTCAAGGGTCACCAGCGAAAGCATGGCCGCTTGCGCTTCTGGCGAATGCACCGAAAGTCCGAGCCGCTTTTCTAGCTGCATCAGCCGGGCTATCCGGTGACGGTAATCTTGAATCACTGCGCCACTGCTCAGGGCATTTTGCGCAACAGAAGCGCGTAGACTTTCTAAGCCCTGCAAGGGGTCGTCCTTACTGACGTCCTGACTGACATCCAGACCGAAGTCCAGGTCCTCTCCCAAGAGCGTTTGGATTTGCAAAAATCGATCGCCCCACCCCGCGGTCCGGCGATCGTCGGTGGCGGCGACTTGGGTTGCAAGCTCGCCAGCTGCGTGCTGAGCCACGCCAGCCTGCTGCCCTGCTACTGTTGCGGTTGCTGCAGCTAAAAACGCTGCGCTTTTGCCACGCTCCAGCTGTAACTCATGAATCACCGCCGAGATGAATTGACTGACCTTCACCGACTCGCTCACGTGCGTGGTGTCTTGCAAGCTCAAATAAGCCTCCCGCACCCGCACGAGCGAAACCGCAGTAAAGAGCAAAAAAGGGATCACCGCAAGCAGGTAAAGTTTTCGTTTGAGACTCATTTTTCTCTCATCGGACGAACGCTCCAAAACCTTGCGCTGAAACCACATTTTGAGCAGACAAACGCACAAAAAGACTCAAGACTTTTAGGGCCTAACCCACACAACCCCCACCTACCTGGGTTAGCGCAAACAACAGCAGCACGCTCTCGTCTTTTGCGTACTCTGGCGCACACTCTGCCACACACTCTCTCACGATCAATCGCAGGAGAGCAGACGAGGGGGAGCGCTTTAAGCTGCCATCCACCCGATGATGGCCATTCCCAACATCCCCACATCCTCTATTAGGGAAACGTGCGACATCGGCAACTGAAACACCCCTCCCAAGCAGGCGCACTCGATACTTTTTTCTTGCGTGAGTAAAGCGCGCAACACCCCCAGACTGCTCATGGCCATCACCCCGGCTGTGATTCCTTGCGTCCAGACCAGCCTGCTTCCCCCTTGTAAGTAAGCCAGCCCTAAGGCGAGCTCAATACCGGGATACACCCACGCATAGCCCGGGATCACGCCTGCAATCAGATCATAGCGCTTAAAAGCCGCCACAAAACCCCTCAAATTCAAGAACTTAAAAAACGAGAAGACCAGGAAAAATCCCCCCATAAAATGGTTCATCGCGCGCATCCCACTGGGCGATGAACTACGACTTTCGAGCAAACCGACCACGCCAAGCAGGTAGGCAAGGATGAGCAATATCGGCAAGTAAGTTTTTACCCACCGGTGCAGCGAACTCACCGCGGGTGCGCGACCCGTCCCAAGAGCCTCGTTCACGCCCCTTCCTGCAACCTCCAACAAGCCTGCAGCACTCTGCCCCACGTATCGCTCCGGGTGGGCGATGAATTCACGTTGACAGTGCGGGGAGCAAAAAAAGTAGGTTTTCCCCTGATACTGGGCGACAGGCTGAAGCCGTGTCTCAAGACCCTCTTTGTCACCCGTCCCTCCTGCTGCCGCCTTCACGCTCATGCCACAAACCCAATCCCGCTGGCTGATGATCGCAGTAGGAGGCGTAGGCGCATGATCTCCAGACTGATGTTCTCTAGGCTCTTGTTCCATCATTATCTTCACCTTTCACGTTGTTTTTAATCGCAGGTAGCACGAACAGTCCCAATGCCTCTCTCCCCTTTTCCCACCGAGAGGCTTACAGCAAAACCTTGAGTTGGCTTGAGACCCAGAGAGGGTTTTCAGCGCTTTTCTCACCCACCCACTCAAAAACGCATTTACACTTTTTGTCTGCCTAGGCTAAAAGCCTAACGCTCTCACCTCACCCCGCCTGCCCCAGCAAAGAAGGTGCGTGTGGGTGTGAGGAAAGAAACCGTAAAAAGTCTAAGGCCTTGTAAGTCTTGAAAAAACTCAAAAGACCAGTCGGTTAACCAAAGGCAAAAAGTTTCTTAGAGCACAACTGCTATCACCCACACCCAAACACGCTTCTCTTGCTCTTTGCTGCCCAAAGCTTAGCCATTGCCTAATCAATCAACAGTTTTAGCGAGACGGGCTGGCACCCAAGCCCCAAGATTTTCACCCCCAAGGACACACCCAACCTCTGAATGAAACCAGCAGTTAAGCCATCAAGACAAAACAATAAAGGACCATCAACACAGCCAAAATAGCCCCCCGTAGCAGGCAGCCAAGACCAGGTGTGCCATCCTTGAAGGCACCGCGCTTGCATCGTTATCATACTAATAACAATCTAACGAAGACAAAACTTAGCTCAATCAGGAGTGAGCGGCAAGAGGTGCCGAAAAACCCGCGATGCTGCTCTCAGATTAAAAGCTGAGGGCTCTAAAAACGCTGCATTGATCAAACATGAAAGGTAACCTTCTGGTAGATTCTATGACAAAAAATAATATAAAGTTAGCACGAAAAGTTGAAAACTCCCCCAATTTAATGTCCGCTAAGATCTTGGTGCTCGGATTGACGATTGCGACCCAGCTGCTCAGTAGCTCGTCCACTTTCGCAGGGGGAGCTCAGTCCAAGCCTGATAAGGTGGAAAGCTCCAGCACACATCCTTTGATAAAGCAATTGCACTACATGCCACACCTGACGAGCCTGAATCTTAAGGACAATTTGCGCAACCCGCAGGAGCTGAGCTCCGTGAATGCCTACAGCAGCAGTAAGGTCTCCAGCAGGACCTCGCAAGAAAGTCAAAAAGACCTCAGCCCCGCGAGCGATCCCACCGCGGGGGGGGGGGTCTCCCAAAGTTCAAGCCACAGTGGGCTTGCAAGCGAGCGGTCGCGAGACAGCGTGAGACTGGTTTCCCCTGACCTGCTTACCGAGCCGCTGCCGCCGACCAAGCGCTTAAAATCGGAGTTTGATCCACACTGAGTGGCCCACCCTTAACCCTCGTCAAGCCACATGCCTCAGCCCCCGCTCAGAGTCTTTCGGATCGACGAGCTCAAGCATAAGCGACAACAGCACCCCATGAATCGTTTCGGACGATTTCAGCTTGATGGCGCCTGAAGCACTGCTCACGGATCGTAGGTTACAGATCACCTGTTCATGATGAATGTTCATGAACAGGTGATCTGTGAGCAGGTGACTCCTGGGGCATTGAAAAGCTAGGAGTACAGAGGAGTTTAGGGACCAACGAAGCGAGCAGAAAGAGGTTTTGGAGAGAGGATCCGGAAAACAAGCGATGGCTCAGGCAAGCTCCGGTGAACCCCATCACTGCTGACTCTGCGCACAATCTGCCTGATCCACTCTAAAAACAATTGACGCAAAAGCAGTTATGAAAAACAAGTAAAAAGAGAGGTAGACCCCGATGCGTAAAAACTTAAACTTGAACTCAGCAAAAGCCACCCCTTACTCGACCCGCGCCTTCACTTCACTGCATCTGCGGGCCGTGCTGACGATGTTTGCAGGCCTCTCGCTGTCCACTTCCCCTCTCTTGTATGCGAGCGTGGGAAGCGAGCACAAGGCGTCGGAGCGCGGGGGATTGAAGCCCCACACTGAAACGAGCGGCTCCTCGACCGCAAGAAGTAGCGGCACAAGCCCGGACATCCGCGACTTCACCAAGATCGATCACTTTAAAATCGATCCCATGACCCCGCGAAACCCTAACTTTAGAAGCCGAGACAACAGCGAGAAGCGCTTAGACCCGCTCAGAAATCGCATCACCTCAATCCCTAAGGCGCATGAGGAAGTCATGGCGCCAACACCTCCTGCCCCTGAACACTCAGGGCTTTCCCTGAAGGGGCCTCTGGGCGTGGTTGATCAAGCTCCTTAAAGGGTTTGACCTCAAAGCCTCATTGTGCCAAAGCATGTTGCCAGGGCGTGGTACGAGACCGTGAGGCTGGCGGTAAGAGCTTAAGCACTCTCCTGCTGCTCGAGCCTCAGAGAGAGGCGCTCAGGACTACTCCTCAGCGCGAAGCCTTCCCCTCTCTCCCCTAGCCTCAGAAAGGCTTTAACCTCAATAAGAGTGCTTACACGTCTCGAGATCCTATTAAGGGGACAGAGAAAACGGTTTGCAGACGATCTAGAACCAGGTAGTCTAGGATCAGACACCTCCCGCGATTTCGCGTTAACCCCAGGAAAGGGAAAAAATATGCGTAAAAATATCCTGAAACTCTATCAAAAACTGTACCAGTCCCGCTCCTTCTACCTCAGTAAGCTCACGTTGACCGGTTTGACCTTAACAACGACGCTTGGTGTGGTGACCGAAATTCATGCCGGGGCAATCAACTCGCAACCCCAGTCACAAACCCTCGCGGATCGAAACCTGTCACCCGGCGGCGTGCGCCCCACCGAAGACAAGTCCGTGCCCTACGACCGCGCACCAAACCAGATCAACACCCGCCCCACCTCGCTTGACTTAAAAAACAGCCAGGTGACCGACCAGCATGTGGAATGGCTGCGCGAAGCGCTCAGGCAGCGGGCAGGCGGGAGCGAACGGCGATCCTCTGACGGCAATCCACCCACTCAGCGTGATGAGCGTGGTGCTCTAGCGAGCCCCGAAGATAGCCCCGAGAACCACAGACTACGGCGACTCCCAACCAACCACTCTCCGGCTCAAAGTAGCCCGAACTAGTCAGCGCGTCGCACTGCCCTAGGAAGGATTGAGCCGCGAATTGGGTGGGTTTAACCGCCGCGAGTCTGCAGGCAAATAAGACCTCAAAGACCGAGAGGCCGCGGCTGGTCTGCCCCTCCATCATTCGTAGACTCAAGCACCCTGGGTCAGCCGCCCCTCTCCTAGACCCCTACCCTCAGTTGATTTTTTGCAAATCTCACTATTAATCGTCCTCGGCAAACCAAGGAGAACCCTTATGAGCAGCCTCTTCAAGACGTTCCGCAATAACCTGAACACGAACAAAACCTCCTCGAAAACCGACCAAAAATTGGCAAGGTCCGCAGCCTGGGCCCTCACCACGCTGCTTGGCACCCTGACCCTTAGTCCTGAGGTCTATGCGGGAGCCTGCTTCTCCCGCCCCGGAAGCGACTGCCAGTCGCCTGCCGTACCAGAAAAGACCTTCGCCCAGCATCTTGACCATTTGCGCAACCTGCGAGAGCTGAGCTCCGTGAATGCCTACAGCAGCAGTAAGGTCTCCAGCAGGAACTCGCAAGAAAGTCAAAAAGACCTCAGCCCCGCGAGCGATCCCACCGCTGGAGGGGGGGACTCCCAAAGTTCAAGCCACAGTGCGCTTGCAAGCAAGCGGTCACGAGACAGCGTGAGCAAGGTTTCCCATGACCTGCTTGCCGAGCCACTACCGCCGACCAAGCGCTTTAAATCGGAGTTTGATCCACACTGAGAGGCCACCCTTAACCCTCGTCAAGCCACATGCCTCAGCCCCCGTTTTTTAGCCTCTCTTTTTAGCCTTGAGGCCTGTGGACGAATGACATCAAAGCCAGCGCCTGTGTGATCGCTACGGAAGCCGACACAAGCCCAACTCACGCGAAAACAAGAGCCCCCCCTTTTTTTTCTCTCCCTGACTCCTCTTAAAGGTTGATTTATTCAGTCAACCTTTAAGCCGCTAAGCCCAGCAAGAACACCAGAAAGGGTGTTTGAGGCGGCAAGACTGTGAGCAACAGGAACTAAAAGCGAGAAAAAAAAAGGAGGGGCATCTTGTTTTTTTGAATCTTGCCGCGCTTTCGTTGTAGCCTACCTCAAGGCGAGGGAGCGCAAAGGGCAATTCGAGAACCGGACACTGTTGGGGAAAAAAAGCATTTATGTCGGTCTTTTCTCCTCTCCACCTCACGTCTTTGGGCAACGGCCGCACGCCACCTGTGTTGCAAAACAACCTAAAGCCATGCGCCTGTTCCCTCTCCCGCATCAAAAGACCCCACAGCCAAAAAAACCTCAGGACCGAGAAAGCGTGAGTCGTGATGACCCTTCCCCATGAGCAAGCGTTAAAAAAAATCAGAGCGCAATTAAGCGAAAATGATGGCTTTTTGATGCTCGCGCCCGATGCCGATGAATTGGCCAGGTTCCGATTCAAGATTTGTCAGGAACTCCTGAAATATGCCCATCGACAAAATGTGAGTGCGGCAGAGCTGGCCAAATCGCTTGCAATTTCAAAAGCCGAGATGATGAGAATCTTCAATCACCGAATCGCCCGCATGAGCACCGACAAATTGATTCGCCTCGTGACGAAAATCTACCCTCATTTGCGCCTCAAAATGACCCGCCGCTAACCTAAACCTGCTCACTAAGACACCGCGAGCACAAGACGAAGAGACAGGAAGGGGAGGCTGCCCCCGCTTTTTCTTAGCGCAGCTCTAGCTGTTATTTTCCTTAGTTTGCGGCCACTCTTAGATCGATTCTTTTTAATTGTAATGCACACCGCCTGAATTTCTGAAATAAGCTCAGTCGGGCAACTCCGCTAGCCAAAACATACCGCAAGCGGAAAAGACGGGGATCCACTATTTTCCCTGCCTGGATGGCCTGAGAGCGATTGCCATCCTCTTTGTGCTCTTATTTCATTTTTTTCCACTCAACTTTGCCAACGGATTTTGCAGCGTTGATATCTTTTTTGTCATCTCAGGCTATCTGAACACTGCCATTATTTTAGCACAAACGGATTCCGGCAATTTTTCGTGCTCCGTATTTTACGACAGACGCATGAGACGGATCCTTCCCCCCCCCCTTTTTTTTTTGGCGCACCCCCCCGACCGCAGATCAGTGAGGACGCACAGACAGAAACTAAAATTCGCTTGAATCCTGGATTTTTTTGTAAAGAGCCTAAAAAAGACGCTCCCGCCCTTTGCGGTGGCGAGGGGTGGAGGCCGGGAGGGGGAGGGTTGGCTGATCCCCTGGTGCATGGGTAAAAACAAAGAACCGGTGCGCTTTATGGCGTCAAGCTCAAAACACTCAGCCCCTCCACCGTTGCCACCGGCCTCGCCTTCTTCCTCTCCCTCTACAGCCTTGCTGATTGTGGGCGCCGGTCCCACTGGACTCGTCTTGGCGCTTTACAACGCCAGATCCGATTTCGGATCATTGATCAATGATCATTGATCAAAACGATGATCCAGGACTTGCCTCCCGGGGGCCATGGGCGTGCACGCCCGCACGCTGGAGCTTTACCAACCATTCGGCTTTGTCGATGCAATCCTGGCAGGGGGGATGCCAGCCGAGCGAGTGCACTGACGCAGCGCAAGTCAGCGCCGCCACTCGTTTAGCCTGCAAACCACCGGTCAAGCTTTTGCCCCTATCCTTTTCTGCTGACCTATCCTCAAGACCTCCATGAACGCGCGCTTATCCAGCACAGCCTTAGGCGTCCAGGTCGATTACAAGACCAAGCTTGTGACCTTTGAGCAAAACGAACGCGCCGTGACCGCGCAACTGGAAACCGGCCACAAGCGAGAAACGATCAGGGTCGTTTACCTGGCGGGTTGCGACGGTGGGTGCGCGAACTCTTACAGCTGGGCTTTGCAGGCGGCACTTACGAGCAACTCTTTTACGTGGCTGACGTTAAAATCGCTCCGGGCTTTGAGCAGGGGGAGATTCACATTCATCTGGGCGCCCGCAGTCTGGCTCTCCTCATGCCCCCATCCGGACTCAGGGCCTACAACGGCTCATCGGCCTGGTACCCGCCGCTTACTGAAAAGCCAGCCTCATTGTGCTTTTGAGAGCCTTCGCGCGGACGTCGAACCGCTTTTAGGCCAAAGCGTCAGCACCGGTGTAATTGGTTTTCCCTTGGCCGCGTGCATCACCGGGTGGCTGATCATTTTCAGGTTAAACGCGTCTTTCTTGCAGGCGATGCAGGTCACTTGCATCGCCTAACTGGGGGCCAAGGCATGAATCTCGGCTGGAAATTGGCCGCCGAGGTCGATCAGCGCGCGCAACTGCAAATCCTCGATACTGACGATGCCGAGCGCCTGCCGTTTGCCTGCAAGCTCGTGGCCGCCACCACCGACGACACACTTTTTACCACCATCACATCGCGCAAGGAGTGACCGGAGGTGTCTCCTCCGCAACTGGCTTGCCCCCTGGCTAGTGGGTGTGGCCATCAAAATCGGTTACGTGCGCCGCAAGGTCTTTTCGGAAAATCTCCCAAATCGGGCCGGCTTACCCGCAAAGCCCGCTCAGTGAAAAAGCCTTAAGCCTGCTGCCTGCTGGCAGTCGTCTCCCTTGGGTGCAGCAAGACGATAACTTCGCCAGGCTTGCCACACTCGCCTAGCAAATGCACGTCTACGGGGAGCAGCCTCCGCGCAGCATCAGCTCGACTTTCACCGCCTCCCCTGGAGTGAGCAAGGCCTCCAGCAAAACTCAGCCTACTTGATCAGGCCGGATGGCTCTATCGCTTTTGCCTCGCAGTCGCA